>NZ_JAUOER010000022.1:0-91222 GCF_031932025.1 Shewanella sp. SP2S2-4 | reverse complement strand
TTGACGTTGGTCACGGTAATGCTGAAGCTTTGCTCTGCCGTTAAGCCGTCCGTGTCGGTGACTTTCAGTGTCACCGCATGACTGCCCACATCGGCATTGCCTGGCGTGCCACTTAACACGCCCGTAGCCGCATTGAAGCTCAACCAACTCGGTTTAGTCACCGCGCTCAATGTCAGTACATCGCCCACATCGGTATCACTCGCCGCGAAGCTGTAGCTGTACGCCGCATCTTGAGTGGCGGCAATGATAGCTGTTGAACTAATCGTCGGCGCATCGTTGACGTTGGTGACCGTGAGATTGAAAGCGGGCAGGCTCGCACTGAGCACTCCATCACTCACACTGATCACTATTGCCGTCGTCACACCGACATCCGCATTCGTTGGCGTACCGCTTAATTCCCCTGTTGCCGTATTAAAGCTCGCCCATGCAGGTCGATTCGTAATGTCAAAGAGCAGGCTATTACCATCCGCATCTGCACCTGTTGGCACAAAGCTATAAGGTGCACCTTGAGCCACATTCGTCGCGGGTATTCCCAAAATAGTCGGAGCACTATTCACCACAACCTCGAAGGTTTGAGTACTAGTATTACCCGCACCATCTTCGAGCGTAAGGGTGATGGTACTGGTACCCGAGCCAAGCGCAGTCACAGTCACACTTCTGTCGGCATTGCTTCCTGCTAATACAACATCCGCCAGTGGGACCACTGTGGTATCTGAACTCGCTGGCGTCACAAGAATATCCGTCACAGCGGTTACATCATCGGCAATAGTAAACGCGAGCGTAGATGAACTCTCGCCAGGTTGAATGTTTTGATTATCAATTACTGAGGAAGTGGGCGCACTCGTATCAATAGTCACAGATAGAGCGCTCGATGCGACACTGCTATTTCCTGCGATATCAGTAGCAACCGCTGTGATGCTATGGGTGCCCGCACTCACGTTGGTCGCACTAACGCTCCAATCACCACTGCCATCCGCATTGACAGTGCCAAGCTCACCATCAAGTTGGCTGCTAAGGACGACACTGGCACCAGCCTCTGCGGTCCCCGTCAACACGAGTGTTGTATTCTTGGTGATATTATCCGCGAAACTCGTCCCCGAATCGCTTGCTGCATCCAGATCTGGCGTAGATGGAGCAGCTGGCGCCGTTGAGTCTTGAGTAATAGTAGGGACATTCTGGGGTGCGGAAACATTGCTCGCTGCATCGCTGGCAATCACAACGAAATTATTGTCGCTGTCCGTCGATAATGAGGCACTCAGAGTCCAAGTGCCCGCGACCACTATAGTGTCATCCAACACAGTCGCGTTATCGGCAACACCGTCATTATCCACATCGGCATAGAGGCTGATTGTCACCCCATCGTCAGGGTGCGTTCCGCTGATCAATGTCGTTGCCAGATTGGTACTTATAGTGCCAGCAGGCGCAGTAACAATAGGATCGACGGGAGCCGTCGTATCGACAATCACATCGACACTGCTCCACTGGCTGTAGCTTAAGTCGGCATCATTGCTACCCGCATCCCGCATAGTGTCGCCATTAAGTGCTATGCCATTGGTATCGACAATTAAACCACTCGCCCCCGTGTTATCACCCGCTTGGACTGTATATCTATAGGTCAGCACACCGCCGGTAGCAGACACGAATACCGCTTGACGAGCCACACCATCGATATCGAGCGACAGTGTAGAGAGTGTGCCAGAAACAGTAACATCCTCGGTCAAGGTGACAGTGATATCGATAGTGCTGCCGACACCATAATGCCCATCGCTAACGGCGACGACATCCACTGTAGGCACTGTGGCATCTTTCGATATGGTATCGGTCACGGCGGGGCTAGAAACATTACCCGCCGCATCTGTCAGGGTCAGGCTCACTGTCAAAGTGCCATCCCCTAAGCCACTCACATCTATATTGATGAGCTGTTGTGACGCACTCACGACGGCAATAGTGCCAGTGACAGGCGTGCCTGAACTGCCGGTAATAGTGTAATTTGCGCTGGTTCCCACCTCCGCACTCGCTAAGGTCAGGCTAATCGCATTTTGATTTGCCTGAGTCACCGACGTCTGGTCAAAACTGACGCTCGAAATAGTTGGTGCATCCGTATCGACCGAGTGTGCGGTGCCGGCACTATAGGCACCGAGTGCATTACCCGCATCATCGACAATATCACTCGCTGTGTGGCCGACCTTCAGACTACCCGTACCCGATATGCCATTAACAGTGACGGCAATACCGGTTCCAGAGCTAGCGGAAACGCTCGAAATAGTACCAGATACGGTGCCTGTGCTCACCAGGGCAAAATCATCCGTCGTCAGGCTATTCACCGATTCGCTAAAGGCGAGGTTGAATATCACACTGGCATCCGCCGCGGCACCTCCTGCAGGGGCCGAGCTGGTTATCGAGGGAATTTGTGTATCGAGCGTAAGCGCAAGTGCCGTCGACACCGCGCCAGTATTGCCCGCAACATCGGTCGCAGTGGCCGTAATATTATGCGCTGAATTACTGGTTAATAGCGGCGTGGTAAACGACCAATTTCCAGAACCATCTGCCGTTGTTGTACCCAATACACCATCGATGCTGCTCGTGAGCGTCACAGTACTATTCGCCTCGGCGCTGCCTGTGACTGTCGGGGTGGTATCGCTGGTTAAATTATCTGTACTGATGATCCCGGAATCGGAAGCCGTGGCAAGATCCAGCCCCGAAGGTGCTAAAGGCGCATCGCGATCGACAGTATGACTTGCACCACCGGTATAAGCGGCGGTATAGCCGTTGGTTCCATTACCGTTACCGGAAGCATCTTGGATATTGGAATTCGCCTTGACATCGAGTCTCAGGCTACCCGTGCCGCTCACAGTATTCACAGTCACATCAACACTGTTTCCAGATGCCGCAGAAACGCTGGCAATACTGCCACTGGCCGAGCCTGTTGCCGTGAGCACAAAATCATCGGTAGATAGATTGCTCGCTATCTCATCAAAACTCACAGTGAACACTAGACTAGCCGCATTCGCTGCGGGCGATCCCGTCACGACAATCCCAGTCACCACCGGTGGTGTAACATCGGCAACGGTAAAGTTCCAATCGGTTTTATTGCTAATCCCAGCGTAAAGGTTACCCACCAAGTCGGTAATAGCCCCATTAGCGATTTGAATGTAATAACTGGTGTTTTCAACTAGATTCGCGGTTGGGTTAATAGTCAACATGCCACCAGCTGTACTTAACTGTCCCGCATGTGCAGTCACATCAATGGTCGCTACGGCCAGATCATCGGCGTCGTAGATCACTATATTGCCGGTACCGAGTTGAATATCTTCATTCATAGTCAGCACAAAATTGGCACTAACTGCCACCCCAATATCGCCATCTAGTGGGTTAACACTCTGTACTGTTGGCGTGGCTGTATCTATCGCATAGTTATTGGAATCCGTTGTGCCTGTGCCTGCATTACCAGCCGCATCGGCCACCCCAGTGTTATCCAATGTAATGATGTTGGTTGCATCCGTCACACTGGCGGTTGGCGTCAAAGTCGCCGTCCAGGTAATGCCCCCGTCACCGCTGCTGACCACAGTTAAAGTGCCGTTGGCAATAGTCAGATCCGCATTGGTAAAACCAGTCACTGCCTCATTAAAAGTGAAGGTCACCAGGGACGTTTCACCAACCGCTAATGCAGTGTCCGCGACGACTATTGTGGCCGTTGGGCGTGTTGTATCTATGGCATAGTTGTTGGAATCCGCTGTGCCTGTGCCTGCATTACCAGCCGCATCGGCCACCCCAGTGTTATCCAATGTAATGATGTTGGTTGCATCCGTCACACTGGCGGTTGGCGTCAAAGTCGCCGTCCAGGTAATGCCACCGTCACCGCTGCTGACCGCAGTTAAAGTGCCGTTGGCAATAGTCAGATCCGCATTGGTAAAACCAGTCACAGCTTCACTAAAAGTGAAGGTCACCAGGGACGTTTCACCAACCGCTAATGCAGTGTCCGCGACGACTATTGTGGCCGTTGGGCGTGTTGTATCTATGGCATAGTTGTTGGAATCCGTTGTGCCTGTGCCCGCATTACCAACCGCATCGGCCACTCCAGTGTTATCCAATGTAATGATGTTGGTTGCATCCGTCACACTGGCGGTTGGCGTCAAAGTCGCCGTCCAGGTAATGCCACCATCCGATGAACTCACCGCACTTAATGTTCCATTCGCGATGGTAAGGTCCGCATTGGTAAAGCCAGTCACTGCCTCACTGAAAGTAATGGTGACCAATGACGTTTCACCAGCACCCAAAGCTGTATCAGCAACAACCAGTGACGCGGTTGGCCTTGTACTGTCAATTGCATAATTGTTGGAATCAGTTGTGCCTGTTCCCGCGTTACCTGCTGCATCTGTGATGCCAGTATTATCCAATGTGATGACATTAGTAGCATCGGTAATACTGGCCGTCGGTGTTAAAGTTGCAGTCCAAGTAATACCACCATCACCAGAACTCACCGCGCTCAGTGTTCCATTGGCAATCGTTAAATCTGCGTTAGTAAATCCTGTCACCGCTTCACTGAAAGTAATAGTGACCAACGAGGTTTCACCAATCGCCAGTGCAGTACCGGCAACCACTATTGAGGCTGTGGGGCGAGCAGTATCAATTGCATAGTTATTGGAATCAGTCGTTCCGCTTCCTGTATTACCAGCAGCGTTTTGTACACCGGTATTAGCTAGAGTGATGACATTGCTGGTATCCGTAATACTGGCTGTGGGTGTGAAGGTGGCCGTCCAAGTAATGCCGCCATCACCAGAACTCACCGCACTTAAGCTTCCATTAGCAATGGTTAAATCAGCATTGCTAAATCCAGTCACCGCTTCGCTGAAGGTGATTGTGACTAACGAAGTTTCACCTGCTGCAAGAGCTGTATCAGCAACGACAATTGATGCCGTAGGGCGCACAGTGGATATGGCGTAATTGTTGGAATCAGTAGTACCCGTTCCTGCGTTGCCTGCAGTATCGGTCACACCAGTGTTATCAAGTGTGACCAGGTTAGTGGCATCCGCAATACTGGCTGTCGGCGTCAATGTCGCCGTCCAAGTGATGCCTCCATCGCCAGAACTCACCGCACTCAAAGTACCATTCGCAATCGTTAAATCGGCGTTAGTAAAACCTGTCACCGCTTCACTGAAGGTGATTGTCACCAGAGAGGTTTCACCGGCTAACAAACTTGTATCCGCCACAACCAGCGAAGCCGTTGGACGCAGGCTGTCAATTGCATAATTATTGGAATCAGTAGTTCCGCTTCCTGCGTTACCTGCTGCATCTGTTACACCGGTATTATCCAAAGTGATCAGGTTGGTGGCATCGGTAATACTGGCGGTAGGAGTCAATGTTGCCGTCCAGGTAATGCCGCCATCACCAGAGCTCACCGCACTCAAAGTACCATTGGCAATGGTTAAGTCGGCGTTGGTAAAACCAGTCACCGCTTCACTGAATGTGACGGTGACCAATGAAGTTTCATCTACAGCCAGTGCGGTATCAGCAACCACTATTGAAGCAATGGGACGAACCGTATCGATTGCATAATTGTTGGAATTAGTAGTACCTGTTCCTGTATTGCCTGATGCATCGCTTACACCCGTGTTAGCAAGCGTGATGACATTGGTGGCATCAGTAGTACTGACCGTAGGTGTAAAGGTGGCTGTCCAGGTGACACCACCATCACCGGAACTCACCGTACTGAGTGTGCCGTTGGCGATGGTTAAATCTGCGTTAGTAAATCCTGTCACCGCTTCACTGAACGTAATGGTGACCAGCGGGGTTTCACCAATCGACAGCGCTGTATCAGCCACCACAATTGATGCTGTGGGGCGGGCGGTATCTACGGCGTAATTGTTGGAGTCTGTTGTACCCGTTCCAGCATTGCCTGCCGCATCGGTCATGCCAGTGTTGTCCAGTGTGATCAGGTTACTGGCATCAGTAGTACTGGCTGTGGGAGTCAATGTAGCCGTCCAGGTAATGCCTCCATCACCAGAACTCACTGCACTCAAAGTACCATTCGCAATCGTTAAATCCGCATTGGCAAATCCCGTCACCGCTTCACTGAAAGTGATGGTAACCAGCGAGGTTTCCCCAACCATCAAGGCGTTATCGGCAACTACAATTGTTGCTGTTGGTCGCGATGTATCAATAGTGAAATTACCGGAATTGGTGGTGCCGCTTCCTGGTGTTGATGTAGCAACGCTGCTGACGCCAGTCATGTTAACCGTAAATACGTTTGTTGCATCGGTAATACTAGCTGTTGGTGTGAAAGTTGCCGTCCAGGTAGTGCCACCATCACCAGAGCTTACAGCGCTCAGTGAACCATTTGGAATAGTGATATCAGCATTGGTAAAACCGGTAACCGCCGTTGAAAATGTAAAAGTGACTGTGGAGGTTTCGCCTGCTCTCAGTGCTGAATCCGATAAGTTAACGCTGCTGAGTGTTGGGGTAACAGCAGGCGGTGTATTAACAGCGCCTTGGATGGTAAAACTTCTGAACTCAAACTTGGCGACGTCAGCCGCTTGGATACAGTTTGTACTGCAATCAAAATAAAGCTTAAAACCTGTCAGCTTAACCCCGGAAAATGCGGTTAGTTGCCCCGATTCGAAAGTAAAGGATTCATCGAAAGTACTAGTGCCATTTATTGTAGAAGAGTTGACCGTGCCCCCCCCCCGAACAATGCCCACAATCCGCACATTGGTGAAGTTATGGTTATACCCTGGGGCTTCTCCACTACTTAAGCCTGTGAGCTCAAACGCAGTAGTATTGGTTCCGTCTGCCTTTAAATAGAAATAGTGATTACTATTAATATTGGGAGTACCGGTCGAGATATAAGCAATGCCTCCATAAATTCCAACATTCTGTATACTATTATTTCCATCCGTTGCCGTTAATCTGAAATCGGTAGTACTAAGTTCTGTAGTGAGATTTCCTGACCAACCAGAAAATGTTTTTGTACCATTCGAAGGCGCTAATACACCCGAAAAATCCCTTAACGCCTTCTCAGAAAACGCCAACGTAGATTCAATATTTCCGCGGGTAACTTCTAAATCCCAGTCGCCCTGTAATTCGGCATTACCGGTTAAATTATTGGAAGCGGCAATATCCAAACCCGTGTTATTGCTAATGATATCCAGCAGCGCTTCACCGGTTTCGTTTGCGGCCAGATCGCAACCGTAAAATAATAAATCGCCACCTTCACGCACCGCGCCTTTTAGCGCGGCAAATGCGTGCACTTCATGCTGGATTGTCTCCGGGGTAATACGTGAATTACCGAGCAAAATAGCACCCGCTTGTGCGTGGGAGACCACATGAATAGCGGCGAGATTTTTGTGTTCATCAAGTACATTAATTAATTGCGGTAATCCAGCGATAGAAGAATCTAACTCTACCAATTGAACACTAGGTTTAAGGGCGCGGCGCAGCACAGCCTTATCGGCATCAGTCACTGCACCATCAACAATCACCAGCTCACGCACAGGATGTGCACTCTGGATATCCAGTTGATCGCCAGATAAATCAATTAGATCCTGTGGTAAAGAGGTGTCTGAACGCAATAATAGATCGGTCGATGCACTTATCGATGCATTCAAATAGGATCGCTGATAACTCGGCGCTGCAATAGCACCAGCACCATAGAGTCCGAATGGTAATAACAGCGAGGAAAGCCCACTAAGCAGTGCGTGTCTCATGATAAGTGATTCCCTTCATTTTTTGCGTTAGGTGCTACAGGTTTTTTACTTGCAATAATATTGGCTGCAGTGCCAGTACTATCCAGCCAGAAGTCCATTTCTTGATACTTCATAAATAAGTCAGGCGGTAAAATACTGCGCCTACTTTTGTATTCCACTTTCCGCTTAACGCTATGCAAACCTTTGACCCCAAGATTGTGGTCAAACTCATTTTCAGCATATTCGACATGATTAAAATCGTGTTCGAATTGCGGTTCGCCAATAAAACGATAGATTAACTCCAGCGTGCGTGCCGGATGCTGGGTAAGCAGATCATAATCCACTAATAGCAAGCGATCAGAAAACTCGCCGTAATAGGCTTCCTTTAGTGCCGTCCATGCACTTCCAACCGCGCCACCAGCATTGATTAATGACTCGCAGCGGCTATACACAGTCTGGCGCGAGGCCGAATTGAACATACGGCTGTAATCAAAAGGGTTTTTACGGTAAATCACTTCAAAACTATCCATAATCCAAGCCGGATTACGCACACAACAAATCACTTTAAAATCATCAACCAACTCTACCAATTGGTGCAAACGAGCAGTCCAGTGACGATTAGTGTCGAAAATCACCGGATGGTTTTTATCTTGGTAATAAGCATCAATTAATGCCCGACAAATGACCTTACGCTTATGTTCATCGAAAAATGAATAGGACTCACTACCCGCCCCCATTTGTTCGAGGGCGCCATTAACAAGCCCTGCTACAGGGCTACTCATAGCCGCATGAAAGCGTGGATTTTGCCGGAGTATACCTGCGAGCAACGTCGAGCCTGCACGCGGTAAACCTGAAATAAAATGTAATTTGTTTGGCATCAATGTGACTTACTAATTAAAAATATTTATAAAAAACTTCCCGACAAACATGCCGGGGATCATTCATCAATTAATTGCGTGCCGGAAATACACCATAAAGGGCAATGCAATAATTCAATGCCAGAAATGGCTGACGGTTTTCATGGGGTAGACCACCACCACTTATACCTAAAGTCTGTGTTGCCATAGCGGTATTTAATGTACCCGGCGCGGTCTGCATATAGTTGACGATACCACTGCCACCACGAATATCCTTGGCCAGATAGGTATTCGCTGCCGGAGAAGGCAAAGTCCCCTGATTATTCAAACCGGTCAGCGTGTGGTTGTGCGCTGGCATTTCAGTGGCAAGCAGCGTCACCCCATTTTCGCCAAACTGTTCGCCCCAATCCCAGGTTCTCAGCCCGGGCCCCTGACCTACGCCCGCAACGACCTGCCCCTGCAAATTAGGCAATTGGAACGTGGTTGTACCATTACCACCATAAGTAATTCCGATAATTGAAAACAACGCGGTATTACTTGCGATTGACAATGTTTGGCCATTACACAGCGCCCAATTGTGGGGAGCGAAGCTGAATGGCAACAAACGGATTTCACCAATAAATGGATCCATAATTTCGCTCCTTAATTACGCGATGGGAAAATGCCTTCAATACACATGATGTAATTTATCGCTGTGGTAGGCATGATGTTATTGTGTGGTTGTGTTCCCCCGGTGGCTTGCACACTGAGTGCATTCATAACTTGGGGATCGGCACCGCTAGTTGGCAAAGGAGCATAAATATTATCGGTATTGCTGTGGGCAAACACATTACCCGTGGGACTGGGTGATGTGGAGGGACTTGCTGTACTCGCCGAAAAACTGTGGCTGTGTGAAGGTATTTGCGGTGTTAACAAGGTCACGGATTCAACACCAAATTGCTGGCCGATAACACGGGGAGTAAGACCCGCGCCGTTGCCCTGCCCAACCGGAAGCCGGCCGCGCAAATCTGGCAGCTGGAAAGTGGTGACTCCATCGCCGCCGTATGTCGTTCCAATCAGAGCGAAAAGCGTCGTCTGCTCACTAATACTTAATAGCTGACCCGCGCACAACATCCAACCCCTCGGTGCAAAGCTACCCGCAAACAGACGGATATCACCAATATAAGCATCCATAGTGATTCTCCTCTAGTTACGTGAAGGGTAAATGCCTTGAGTGGCAATGCAATAATTCATCACCAGCGAAGGCTGGCAATTCTGATGGGGTTGGTTACCGCCGGTATTGGATACCGTTGCAGGATCCAACGCTTGCAAACTTGCAGCGGGTTCATACAAATTGACAGCGCCTGCGTTGTTCTTGGCAGCGGCAATATTATTGCCTGCAAAAAGCACGGTATCGCCCGCCGTAGAACTGGCCATCACAAGGTGATTGTGGACTGGCAGGTTGTTGGGTACTAGGGTTACATTTTCTGCACCAGCCTTGCTACCCTGTGGCAAACCCATAGCAGCATTAGGGTGAGCCGGTGCGCGACCACGTAAATCCGGCAATGCAAAGGTATTGACACCGTCTCCACCGTAGGTCGTACCCAATAATGAAAAAAGCGCTTGATTGGAATTGATTGGCAATAATTGCCCGGCACACAAAACCCAATATTTAGGTGCCCATTCGTAGGGGAGAAGCTTAATTTCTCCAAGAAAATTATCAGACATCCATGACTCCTTAATAAAAGCAAACCTGTCCAAACATCATCAGGTTGATTACACACGCTTTCCTCTTCCCTCAAACAACACTACCTATGGTGATGGCCACGATAGCCACTCTTGAGTTGGTGATATTTCAAAAGGTGAGAAACCCAAGCGAAGATATAACTGTTTCGCACGCATATTTTGTCGATCAACGCTTAGACTCACACTCGCCTCTTTTGCTTGGGCATAGGCTTTTACCGAGTCCAAAATGACTGAACCATAACCATAGTCACGAAATTGCGGTGCGATGACAAAGTCGACGATATGGACACCGTTAGCAGAGGGATTAAGTATGATTTTGCCAATAGAAATTGATTGATATTCAATGATTAGAGTCACCGCTTGAGGGTATTGGGCAGCGTAACTCGCTTGCTGTAAGCGGTATTGTTGTTGCACTAACAGCTCTCGTTGCTGTGGGGGAAGCGGTAATAGAGACAATTCCGTCCTTGCAGAACAAAATAGTGCAAATACAAAAGCATCGTCATTTTTATACGCATAACGCAATGAATAGGCTTTAGGTAATACTATGTCTTCTACCATCAAATACATTCCCTGTAATAAGTAACTCTAAACAGCGCTTTATAGTTCTTTAATTCGTCGTGGCAGCTCGGGATTAACGGGCAAAACTCAACAAATCGAATGACACAGGTTTAAAGAGTGGCTCAGGGGAATGCGTTCGCAGAATAAAACGGCTAACGGCTTGGAGGTACATGATTGCATTTTCCATCCCTAGAATAAAAACGTTAACTTTCCGATATTTTTTAAATATACACCGTTGGCTAAAGCTAGTTTACGTTACTCTAAAATACAAGACGCATGTTAATTTTTGGTTTCAAAAAGGTGAAGATTAGACCAGTTGCAATAGCTGTGGATCTGTTCTTTTTGCTTAGCCGTAAAAAAACTTTGCTTAGATTGTGAATCAGTCATAAAGGGTTGCGTGGCTGTTTTAGAGTGTATTAACTGGCATTGTTCGACTTGACTGCACTCTTCTTGAGAGAGATCCAACGAAAACCAGTTTGCGATTTTATTCGCTATCGCGGGTAACAGCTCCTGATAATCCACGACCATCACTTGGCTACACTGACTCATCTCTAAGCCATAATCCAATAACAAGCGCAATACCTTGCATTGATACTCCAGTATCGACTCCTCCTCTGGTACTGATAATTCACGGAATAAAGGTCGAGATGGTTGTCGCACCATATGATATCCAGCAGACTTTTGCTGTGATGCTAAGATCTCGACGGGGTCTCTAAGTAGCAATAACACAGGAACTTGAGGATAAAGTGATAGGATCAAGGGCCAAAACTGCAAATCCCACGCATTCCATTTAATCAACAAATGCTGTTCAGGATGAAACAACTGACCTTGAGTGTTAATGCAAAATGTTAAAGCCGCACGTCTTTGTGTGTCTGATAGGCTCCCGTCCAGTAACACTTGAGTCAGCAAAGGCGATTCAGATAACACCCTGCATTTAGATAACCCAGCAAAACTGCGCGACACTAAGGTAGAGCCACAGCGGGAGAGGTGAAAGATAAATCCGGCAGGCTGCACTTGTTCTACTAGTCCCGAAAGATTTGGCGCAGGTAAGAGAGCGGTTTTAGGTTTGATCAAGGCTGACAATAACTGACCCCGCACGGCAGAAATATGCTCAGAGTAGAAAAGATGAATCGGTTTTTCTGCGGCGGACATCCACTCTAATACTCTGCGTTTAGGGTCATAGTCTGCTGGCGCCCAAAACTGGCAGAAGAGTGAATAATCCGGCTCTATCCTTTGTCGATTACCAGTATGCAAGATGGCCAGTAACGTATCATCGCCACAGTCTGGTAAGTGCCAAAAAAGCCGCAAATATTGGCAAAAGTTGGTGAGAGTCATAACCTTGCCAAGCTCCCTCAGGGCGGCTGGATTATGAACTAACAACCAATAGCGTTGCTGTTGTTCTTTAAAATCAACCATTAGGAAGCCATAGGGTAAAAGTTAATGTATTGCACCATACGCGGTAACGTCCCACGATTAGGACTGGCGCCGTGGGGCAAGGCATGGTGCCAAATGATTAAATCGCCCGCTTTAGCCGCTATAGGTTTTACTTGCCAGCGATGCCAATCCTGTTGCTGAAGCTCAATATCAGACTTGTTCTGTTCGAGAAGCCACTCCTCTATCTTGAGATGAAATCCGGGGACACAACAGAATGCGCCTTGTTCTGCACTGGTATCGGTTAAGTAAATTAACCCTTGAGTGCCAAACTCAACGGGCAGCTGCAGCGGCATATCCCAGTGCATATCAGGACCGGGGAAATGCCAAGTTGGCGTTTCAGGTGGATTAAAGCTGACTCTATCGGTTGTCATGACTAAATCGGTTCGCTGCCACAATTGTTCAAACACTTGACGGATTTTGGGGACTTGTCGATTCGCATCTAGTTGCGGATGGCGAAACAGTTGCAGCATTATTTTCTGCATAAACTCATGAGCTTGATACCAAGTGGTGGGATCTTGTTCATTGGCTCCTAACTGCTGCCAAATAAAATCTCGAGTTACGGCGCATTGCTCTGCCGTGAGTACTTGCGGGATCACTAAGTAGCCTTCACTTTGCCAAAAATTGAGTTGTGACTCGCTGAGGACTGCAGCCGGATTTGAGTCTTCAACCTCCGCTGAATTGAAGTCTTCGACTTCTGGTACTGTGACCGATGGCGTTAATCCATGGAAAATAGCGCCTAATTGCTGATTAATCCCAGCAATATCCGCGGCTGTCAGCTTGGCGATTTGCTGAATGTAAGCAACAAAAGCTGACTGATGATCGTTTTGATATAAAGCTCTTAGACCCGGCTCGAGCCCTATTCCACAAAGATCCAGCAAGGTTTTATCTAAGTGCCATTCATTAGCCGGTTCAGTGAATGGCACTCCCCGTTTGCGTAGCTGTATCTTTTGCCAAAGCCGCTGCAAATGATAAATGCCTAAGCAGCTCAGATCGTCACTCGACACAAGCACAGGTTTTTGCTCTATAACATCAAACACAAAATCGGGATGAGTACCCTGCTCATATCGAAAAGCAAGGCATGAGAGCGGCTTAAGCCAATGTTCACGTCGATATCGAGGTAACGTGAGTTGAGATTGGTTTTCGCTCAGCGTGGAATTACCATAGACTTGAATGGAAGTCGTGAACTTAAGCGTTACCGCACTCGGGCTGAAATCGGGGAGCAGTAAAGTACCAGCCAAGAAGCTACGGTCTCCACTGGCAAGTAAGCGCGCTGTTTGTAGGTTGAGCGCGAATAACGGTCCTAAATAATGCGTCTCCACAAAATCCTGCACAGTACGACACTCAAGCCAAGCGTCTAACTCAATATTTTGCGGGATGAGCACACCATCATCTGCAAGATACGCCTGTAAATGGGTAAAAATTTGCACTTGCGGCTCCTGTTGCAACAAGTGCTTCATGGTTTCGGAAAGAATCACATCAAACTTTACGACTGTATTTGGCTGCCAAAGCGTGGCATCCGCACAGACACGCTCCACCACACGATCAGCCAAATCAAAGCGTTCAATAAGCTTGGTGACTTTATCTAACGAGGCTTGATGAATGTCGAGCAAGGTGACTTGAATCTGACTTGCAGAAAACAGCGGCAGTAATGGTAATAACAACCAGGCAAAAGGTCCTGTTCCCGCATACAAAATCTGTATTGGCCGTTGCGGATTTAGCGCCAACTTATCCTGTATGGCCTGATAAATACCCTGAATAAACACCCGTCCACGCTCAGGATCTTCAGCACACTGGGCCGCAGTGGTAAGTGATACCGCCTTACCAAATCGCGTCATACTCGCCTCAGTATCCAAAAAATACTCGGGGTGTAATTCAATCTCGGTCATGGCACATAATTGCGCCAGCATAGGGTCGATAAGTCGTTTAGCCTCCCCTGCCGAAGAGGCCTGTAATAGCGCGTTGGCGAAGTGAATTAACGCTTTAATATCTGCACTTTGTCCTGATTCAAGCTCTGATCTTTGCGGCATAGACTAACTCCCTTAACCAAGTATTCACTTCGCAATCAATCACTAAATTGATCCGCGCATCCTGCCCTTTATTTTCAACCCAATGGACTTGGTCGGCATTGATATACCAAAGAGCGCCAGCCTGCATAGGTACACGTTTATCGTCCACGTAAAAATTGAGTTGTTCATTCGTTTGCAGTGGCAAATGCAGTCTTGCCTCACCTTGCTCTAGACAGAGCCCTTGATCTCTATGTGGTTTGATTTCAGCCCCCGCATGTAAGCGCATCAAACGCACAGATTTCACTGGGCAGGCTAGGGATTGCAGAAAACGGCATAATGTAGGGCTCGATTCGAGACGAGGCAGATCATTCCAGTGATCCTGTGTAGAGATTGAGAAGGCTTGCAAGATAGGATGTGCTGTTTGATACTCAGCGGCGCAGCGCAAAGCGAGCACATCCCAACCGCCCTGATCCCCTTGACGATAATCACGCTGATTTACGTGGGGTAGCCAGTCTTGCAGCAGCAAAGCATTAAGCTCTTGCTGTAAACTTAGGGAGTTTGGAACTTGAGCTAATAGGGCAAAAGAACAGATATCCATATCCAACCGCTTAATTTTCAGACTAAAAATTATTAGTCATCCAAGACTAGCACAAAGATATGAGCATACAAGTTGCGTGAATAATCATAATGACAGCCTTTGAAAATCACCCTGCTCACGCGTCAATCGCAGGCGTTGTTCAGCATGCAAAGAATAGGAAATACCCAATGTTTAACTGGAAGACTATCGATACAGTTCTACTCGACATGGACGGCACGCTATTGGATTTGCACTTCGACAACCATTTTTGGCTGAGTTTAGTGCCGCAGGAATTAAGCAGGCAACGGGGTCTGAGCGAGGACGAAGCGCAGCAGTTAGTCGTAAATGCCTATGAAAAAGTCGTCGGCACACTCGATTGGTACTGTCTCGATTATTGGCAGGAGCAGCTACAACTCGACATTATGGGTTTGCATCGCACTTTGGTGGATCGCATTCAGCTACGTCAAGACAGCATGCCATTTTTAGCGGCCTTGGCCTCTGCAGGTAAACAGCGCATTCTGGTGACCAATGCCCACCCTAAGAGTCTTGCCTTAAAGCTTGAACATACCGAGCTGGCCGCAGGGCTCGATGCAATGATCTCCAGCCACGAGACGGGTTACCCTAAGGAACACCCACAATTCTGGCTCACCTTGTTTGAAAAGTTTCAACTTGAGCCGAGTCGCTGTCTCTTTATCGACGACAGCGAACCCATACTCAAGGCCGCTAAACTTGCCGGCGTTGGCCATCAGTTGGGGATTGCTAACCCAGACAGTAAAAAGCCAGTCAAAGTCTTTCAAGATTTCCCCGCGATTACCGACTATCACTCGCTACTCAAGGATCTAACACGATAAAAAGACAATAAAAAAGGCACCTAAGGTGCCTTCGTTTTCATTCATAGTGCAGATCTATCATCGCGCGCTGAAACAGCGCTATAGCCCAGGAATACGACCCTGATATACCACAGGGAAATAACCGTCGCTGCCGCGTTTACCTAGCATACCCAGTGACTTACGCATATCTTCTGGTTGCTCAGCCGTTTCTTTAATCTTAGCTGCTACTTTGACCATATTGCCTTCGTCTAACTGCAAAGTGCCGACGATACCGAGCTGGTTTTTGGCTTCATCTGTGGCTAATTGCGCTTTGCCATCAACGCAACTCAGGCCGAGTTCGATATTGCCTAGTGGATAGTTGCCAAACTGGTTTTTAACATTGGTTTGATTCAAAAACAGCTTACCAGACAACTGCTCGCACCAAGGTTTACCTTGCTCTAACGTCTCGACTAATAGGCTAACTTCACCGGAGATTTCGGTTTTAAAGGGCAGTTTTGCATTGCCGAGTAAAAAGCTATCTGGCGCTTCGAAACGTAAACCCTGCGCACTTAAGCCCCCCATGGACCAAGAGACTAATCCCTTAGCGCTGACAGGTGTGGCGCGGCTGCCCACTTGAAAATCAACTTTCACTTTACCTAACAACAAGGCCCAAGGGCTGAGATCCCAACGCACTTGTTCTAACTGGCGTTGCGGCATACTTAAGGTTTCTATGTTGCCAGACCAAATACTGCCGCTCACACCCGAAACACTGATATTTGCAGGTAATGGCGCTAACGCTATCGCAATCTTAGCGGGAAATAGAACGACTAAAAATACTAAATAAATCAGTACGCCTATGATGACTTTTTTTATCAAACTCACAGCTACACCTTAATTTATTGCGACAGTTGGATACGTCTAACTTTGACATAGCCAGGGGCGTCGGCCTCTGCCAAATCAACACTTTCGAGTGATAGTCCTTTTTTCTGCACTAACTCACTCAAATAACCCAACAAGGCATCAAAAGGAACATCATCCATCCACACTTGGATCTTATCGCCTTGGGGCTGCATACGAGTAATCACTAACCCATAATTGCCCGCAGTCTGGTTAACCACTGAGCTTAAACTGCCCGATATAGTCGGCTTAGCGCCGTTTTGCTTCAAACCCGCAATTTTATTCGCCGTTTGTTTTACATAGTTCAACGTCTGTTGCTGTGCAGTGAGGTTACGTAATGCATCGGCTTCGGCAGTGGCGATTGGCGTCCAAACACCCCAATAAAAAATACCTATGACTAAGAATACCGAACCAAAACCGACTAACTGCTGCTCGCGCGATGCAAGCCCTTGCCACCAAGTCCGCAAATTATCCATCTTATTTGCTCCTCAAGGTTAAGGTACTGGTGACTTGATCTTCACCACTATTCATAGTGCCGCCGTCGAGTTGGAAACGACGTCCAACGATCTCTTTAAACTTCTCGATTTGCGCGTAGTTTTTCGCACTCACTTGCATGCGGATCTCGTTACGCGCGCTTTCGAATCTTAAGCTATTAGGTTTAAGTTCAGGTACTTGCTTAAAGGCATCCTGCAAACCATCGAGCATGGCAAAAAACTCGGCGCCACTGCCCTGTCCTTGCAATGCGCGTAATTGACTTTCCATCTGCGAACGCAGGTTAACAATGCGCGAGTTTCCCGGCACCAGCTGCTGATAAATGGATTCGCTCTGGGCTTTAAGATCGGCAATCTGACCATTGACTTGATGTATGGTCAGCCCTTTATTCACTAAGGCCAGCACACAAGCGATGGCGATAACGATGGCAGCACTCTTCCACATCATCAACTGTTTGCTGTATTCACGCTTAGGCGTGTAAACGCCGCCCAGTAAGTTAACTGGCGCATGCAGAATACCGCGAGCTAACACTAACATAGGTAGCTCAAGTGACTGCGGCTTAAGCTCAACACCCTCGAGTTGCATGTCGGTATAACTGGCAACAGACACTTCGCCCTGTGCGGGCCTAAGTTGCTCCAGCGCAATCGGTAACCATGGCAAAGGTAAACTCTGGCCCGTGGCTAATCCGGTACGCAGTAAAAGTTCATTACCAAAATTCATTGCCGCCCATTGGCACTCTTGCAATGGTAAGGCTAAGCAGTCGGGTACGATGCGCTTCACTTTTAAACCCGCCTCGGTCAAACAACTCAGCCAAGTCTGCATTTGCTCATGGGCCACGGCGACCACGCTTAAGGCATCGCCATCACGCGGGCCGACGGTAAAATGCATGGCATCGACGTCCTCGGCTAAGGCTTCTTCGAGCATAAAGGGCAAGGCTTTCAAGGCTTGGCGTTGGCCTTTTTCGGGCAAATGTACGCTAGTGAGTGTCATTGCCGCGGCGGGCACTAACACATCGACGGGACGATTACCCGCACGCTCAGTTAAGGTCGACAAACCTTGGGCATTGGCGAGCTCGCCAGAGGCGATAATTTCCTGTTCTTGCTCAGACCAAACGAGCCAAGAGCATGCTTGCTCTGCTGTCCTGCCTAAGCGAATAAATAGCCGTTCACTCACAGTTTTTCTCCACCAGTCCCAGTCAAGAAAGCGTGACTGAGCTCGTTGCTATTATTTTTGGCCACCAGATTCTGCCGGGTGAGCACTTCCATTACTTCTGGCCACCAACATCAAACCCTGACGGGTGAGCACTGCCATTATTTTTGGCCACCAAACTGACGGGTGAGCACTTCCATTTTGTTGCCGCCGCCCTTTTTGAGCACGCTTTCCATTCTAAACACAGCGTTATCGACTTTCGCCCCCGAGGCCAACAGAAAATATTGGCTATCGATGACAAAACTCGACTTCATGGCACCTTCCCACTTGATCGAGCCCATAGATGAGCTTTCATAAAAATCTTCGATTTTGGCAAAGCCATCACCGGGGCGTTGGTTGATAATGCTTTCTGCTTCGCCGACCGAAATCTGATTATCGAGCATGCCAGCTAACAGTGCCGCTTGCTCAACTTCCACGGTATTGACGTTAAGCAATTGCCTGTCATTGCCTGGGATCACACAAACATAGGGCAAGAGTTTCAAATAGATATCTTGGGTGTATCCCATCACCGCACGTAACTCACTGCGATGATTCATCAGCGTATTGGCCGCACGGTAAGGCACATTACGCGATTCATATTCTGCATCTTCGGCGCCGTAGGGGCTGGCCGTCATGTCTTCGTCGATATAATCTTTTAAGGTCTGAGTCAGGCGATCCGCACTAAAGTCGTCCATCCCTAAACTCACCAACAAGGCCTTATATTGCTTCGCCGCCAACGGCAGCTTAGGTTGACCGTTTTCCACCTCTTTCGTGGTCGCCGACAAGGCGTTTAAATTAAAACAGGCGCGCATGTCAGTGATCTTGCCCGCGATTTCACCGTATTCCGCTGGAAACACTACATCGGCCATGGCCCAATATTGCTGCCTGTGGACTCGACCTTCAGAGTCATCTAAATCTTGTTTTAAAATCTTCTTCGCCAATTCTTCGGCGGAAATCGCATACCAATAAGCTTGATCGTACTGAGCCAAGTTTAAGGTTCGGCGCATGGACAACTGATTACGGCCAGTGATGTTTGTCGCGATGATCACCACCATAGCCACTATCAAGAGCACAACAATCAGTGCAACGCCGCGCTGTTTAGACCGAGATTGGGTTCTCATTCGCGGCCCTCGGCATCAGGATCACCGTCTCCGGTATCGCCAGAATCTGGGTCACCGGAACCATTGCCTGTTCCACTGCCATCGTCGTTTTTATCTTTGTTAGCATCGTCCGGATTTTCGTCTTTATTATCATCATCCTTAGACTTTTCAGGTGCGGCAGCACCTAGCGGTAACAAGAACTTACGTTGGATCTTGCCTAAGCCTTCAATCTCAATTTCCATGGCGATCGCTTTAGGCAACTTAGTCGCCTCGACTTTCCGCTCCCACTTGTCATCCATAAAGAAGGAATATTCCACCGACAACACTTTATCTATGACCACTGTCTTAATCGGCTCGGCACCAAATTCAGGCTCAGGATAAGGAAAATACCAACGCTCCAGTCGCCCTTCGTGCACCACATACGCCACAGACTGTAAGCTGCCCCGCGGTAATAAACCGTCGGGATTTAACCAACCTAAACGGTAAAACACTAAGGCTTCTGATTCCGAGTCTAAGATATCATTGCCCGTTTGGAAGACGGTCGAACCTCGACCCCCTTCGAGTAATCTGGGTGTACGCGCCACCATTTGGGCGAGATCCCGCTCAATCGCACCAAAGCCTTGCTGCAGGGCTTTAAGCCGAGTAGAGAAAGTGCGCGTCACTTCATCGTTAGTCAGCACAGTGCTGAGCACGGCATTAGACGCCAAACCTATCATGGCGAAAATCGCGATGGCGATCAGCATTTCTAGCAGGGTAAATCCCCGCTGCGCACTAGTCAGTTTTAAGGACATAACTGCTCACTTGTGCTGCAATACGCTGATAGCGTTCGTCTTCACTCACGCTTATACGGATCATGCGAAAATTATCGTCCGTGGTTTTCACCACTTCTTTACGCCAATACCAATCCTTTCCTGCGAGTTCGACTTGGCCTTCTTTTTTACCGATTTCAGGAAACTGCGGCTCAAGTCTGGCATCGACCATCTGATTATCGGCCACCCACTGTGCCAAAGTACGCGATTCCAGAATTGGCATGTTGGCCATCTGCTCACCCAAACTTTTAGTGATCGACACGGCCGCTATCGAAAACACGGCAAGGGCCACAATCACTTCGAGTAAGGTCATGCCCTTAACGCGTTTCATCGGGGCGCCCTATGGTTAATCTGCCCAGCGCATCGCCGACCACTAACGCTTCGGCCTGCTGACCTTTGTCAGTTTTGGCGATAAACGTCAGCTCAAAAGCGCTCATCTCGCCGCTCGGGAATAGCATGACCTGTGGCTCAGGATGTTTCTTCTTGTCATCGGCAGAGGGCTCAATTAGTGGTTCTTCAAACCAAGAATCGTCTTGTACCAAAGGCAAACCATCGAGCACTAAGTTCATCACGACACCCGGCTCCATCTGCTTTTCAGACAAGAGTCTGTCTTTATCCAAAGGCTCCCACTTACCGTCTTTATAAAAAACAAACTGATAACTGGTTTTCTCGATCACAATACCAATAAATTGGCCACTCAAAACGGTCTCATCGAGCACCATTTCAGTGGCAGCGATAAACTGCCGCGCCGTTCTATCTAAGGCCTGTTGTGGGCCCGAGTTACCGATAGACATAGTCACGGCCGCGGCCGTGAGTCCCATCAACAAGATCACTAGCATCACCTCCATTAAGGTGAAACCAGCGTGGCGCAGCTTTAGCATCTTATTGGAAATTCTGTAAATTCCAGTTACCGATGTCATCTTCGGTACCTGGTTGACCATCTGGGCCTGCTGTGAATATATCTAGCTTGCCGTTTTCACCTGGGCTGAGCAGCAAGTACTTATTGCGCCATGGATCTTCTGGCAGACGTTTTACATAACCATCTTCACGGTAGTTACGTGGCTCAGGTGAAATCGTTGGCTTTTGCACTAAGGCTTCTAAACCTTGCTCGGTCGTTGGGTAGATGCCGTTATCTAACTTGTACATATCTAAGGCATTTTCGAGCGCGACTATGTCAGATACCGCTTTTTGTTGGTCAGCTTTATCTTTGTTACCCATTAAGTTAGGGACCACCATAGAGGCTAAAATCCCTAAAATAACGATAACTACCATCACTTCGAGTAAGGTAAAACCTTGATGTTTCTTGTTCATTTGCATCGCCTACTTCTCCTAAAAAACCCTATGCCAATCGACTTGGTCATAATCCATAAATTCAAAAAATTAACCGCTAATCAAGTTATTCAAGGCTAAGATTGGCTGCAGAATCGCCATCACGATAAACAGCACCACACACGCCATACTCACCACCAGCATAGGTTCAAATACCCCTAACGCTATATTGACGTTGCCCTCGAATTCCCTGTCTTGGTTATCGGCGGCGCGTTCTAACATTTGCTCAAGCTGGCCACTCTTTTCGCCCGAGGCAATCATGTATAACATCATTGCCGGAAACAACTTAGTATTAGTCAGTGCCGCACCTAAGCTAGTTCCTTCACGCACCCGCGCAGTCGCATCATCCACTGCGGCCCGTACTCGCACATTCTGCAATACTTCACTGGCGATACGCATACCGTCGAGCAAAGGCACAGAGCTTGCGGATAAGATACTTAAGGTCCGTGCAAAACGTGCCGTATTTAAGCCCTTACTCACGCGGCCCACAACCGGCATGCTCAATAGAAAATTGTCGTACTTCATTCGAAACGCAGGCGACTTTAACATACGCCGAAAGAGTGCGAACAGCATCACGAGGGCGATGACGACAAACACACCGTAGTTTTGTACAAAGTCAGAGGCCGAAATCAAGAAGCGTGTCGAAGCCGGTAACTCGGCGCCCATGTGTTCAAACTGCCCGACCACCTTAGGTACAACCGCCGCCAGCAGGATGGAAATCACCCCAATCGCTACTGTGGTCAATACCGCAGGATAAATCATGGCTTGAGTCAGCTTAGATTTAAGCTGTTGGCGTCGCTCTGTGTAATCCGCCAGCCGATTAAGCACCACTTCTAAATGACCGGATTTTTCACCCGAGGCCACCATAGCACGGTATAAATCATCGAAAATATGCGGAAATTCGGCCAAGGAATCGGCCAGACTGTAACCTTCAACCACCCGTGAACGTACCGCCATGATCATACTCGCAAGGCGATCTTTCTCGCATTGCTGACCAACGGCTTTAAGGGATTCTTCAATCGGTAAACCCGCAGCCACTAAGGTCGCGATTTGACGGGTGATCAAGGCTAATTCAGCGACCGAGATACCCCGTTTGAAAAACGAAAAGCTGCTGCTCTTAGCTTTGGCTTCTTTTTCGGAAACAGGCAGAATTTCCAAGGGCATCATGCGCTGATCGCGCAACTGGCTACGGGCGTGTCTGGCGGTATCCGCCTCGATTACGCCCTTAAGCTGCTTTCCCTTGGCATCCAGTGCCTTATATTCAAATGCTGGCATAAATTACTCCTCGCGAGTCACACGTAGCACTTCTTCGAGAGTGGTGATGCCCGCGAGCACTTTGCTCATGCCATCGTGACGAATGCTCGGCACAAACTGACGGATATACTTTTCGATAGCTAACTCACCGCGGCCGCCATGGATCAATTCGCGGACATTGTCATCAACCAGCAATAATTCATGAATACCGGTTCGACCACGGTAGCCATTGTTACCACAGGACTTACAACCATTGGCGCGGAAGATACGTCTGTCGTCATCGGCCGCTATGCCCAGTAACTCACGCTCACGTGCATCGGGCACATGCTCAATTTTACATTTGGGACAAAGGGTACGGATCAAACGTTGCGCCAACACACCGAGCAAACTCGATGATACAAGGAATGGCTCAACGCCCATGTCTTGCAAACGCGTAATTGCGCCAGAGGCCGTGTTGGTATGCAGGGTTGAAATCACCATGTGACCAGTCAGTGATGCTTGCACCGCAATTTGCGCGGTTTCGAGGTCACGGATTTCACCTATCATCACCACATCGGGATCTTGACGCAAAATTGCGCGCAGACCTCGAGCGAAAGTCATGTCAGCCTTAATGTTAACTTGGGTTTGACCGATACCGTCTAGCTCGTATTCGATTGGGTCTTCGACAGTAAGTATGTTGGTGTCTTTTGAGTTGATCTCAGTCAGACCCGCATACAAGGTGGTACTTTTACCCGAACCCGTTGGGCCAGTGACCAGAATGATGCCGTGGGGGCGACGAATAAGATCTTCAAACTTAACCCGAATACTGTCGGTCATCCCCAATTGCTCTAAATCGAGGTTGCCAGTATTTTTATCCAGCAGACGCAGCACGACGCGCTCACCATGGCTCGATGGCATGGTCGATACCCGCACATCCACCGCACGACCAGCAATACGCAGGGAAATACGGCCATCCTGTGGTACACGTTTTTCGGCGATATCGAGGCGCGCCATCACCTTAATCCGCGACACTAACAGCGACGACAGCTTACGGTTTGGCTTAAGCACTTCCTTGAGCACACCATCGATACGGAAACGCACTATGAGCTGTTTCTCGTAGGTTTCGATGTGGATATCCGAGGCTTCTTCTTTAATCGCTTCAGATAACAAGGCATTAATCAGTTTGATGATAGGCGCGTCATCATCACCTTCGAGCAAGTCTTCGGTCTGCGGCAGTTCTTCGGCAAGGGTGAATAAATCCATCTCGTTGCCGATATCTTCCATCAACTGCTGCGCTTCAGACGAGTTCGCCTGATACGCTTGAGTGAGTTTGGCCTCAAACTTCGCGACTTCGAGCTTAACCAAAGGCAAATCAACACCCGAATAGCGCCGTGCTTCGAGCATGGCCGTTAACGGTGTTTTGCTGGTATAAAACAAGCTCAAGTCGCCCGTTTCACCCGGCGCGAGCACCACATCGTGGCGATGGGCGAAGGCAAAGGGTAAGCGCTCTTTACTGCTCGAACGAAACACCTCATCACCTTCAGCTTCCAGACCTAGCTCATTGGAGACTTGGCTGAGGTCATCGACTTGGGATAATTGTATTTCACTCATTGGTTTTATCTTTATTCTTGTTTTCTTCCAGTGACTTTAAAGTCGGATCTGTTTTACGCATCTGAGTATCTAGGCCTTTGCCCTCTTTGTAACGCTCTAAAATCGCGTTAACTTCTGGCGGCAAATACTCTGATTGATTCCATTCTTCCAACACAGGCACTTTTGTATTTGGCATTAAGTTAACGCCACGCTCTTGCTGCTCAAGTTGTAATGCTCTGAAATAGTTATATTTACGCCCAGCAATCCCTTCCATTGTGATGCCATCACGGATAATGGTTGGTTTGATGAAGATCATCAGGTTTTTCTTGGTCTTTTTGCTCGAAGAAGATTTAAATAAGTGGCCAATGATGGGGATATCACCCAAGAACGGTACTTTTTGTATGCTTTCTTGCACTTCTTCGTTGATCAAGCCACCCAGAACCACGATTTGCCCTGAGTCAGCCATAACAGTGGTGGTCAAACGGCGAGTCGCAAAGGAAATATCTACCCCTGTGTTACCGTTAACCCCTGACACTTCCTGCTCAATCGTCAGCTTAACCGCATTACCTTCGTTGATCTGCGGCACCACTTTCAGCTTAACCCCAACCTCTTTACGTTCAACGGTTTGGAATGGGTTACTGTTGCTCGAACTGGCGGTAGAGCCCGTCAGAATAGGCACTTCATCACCGACGATGAAAGACGCTTCTTGGTTATCTAAGGTGGTAATCGACGGTGTCGCCAGTACGTTTGAGTTAGTGTCACTCGACACGGCTTGAATTAAGGCACCAAAGTCGCCCATGGCCACGCCCCAAGCCATACCGTTCACTTTGCCTAAAGCTTGGGCAAGTAGTGTCACATCACCGCGCTTATCTGGGTTATCTGTACAGGTCTTATTATCACCTGAACCTGTACAGGTTTGAGAAGCTTTCTCAGTCTGAGCCGCCCAAACACCCGCACCGACTTCACCAATGGTCGGGCCTAAGTTATTAAACTGAGTCCCGCCACCCGATTTCGAGGCCCATTGCACCCCGAAGCCAACGTTATCGCCCTCAGCCACTTCCACGATAATCGCTTCAACTAACACTTGAGCACGGCGAATATCGAGCTGATTAATCACGCTCTCGATAGTGCGCATCTGATCGGGCTCGGCGCTGATCACTAAGGCATTGGTTTCTGTATGCGCCATGATATTGATTTCATTACGGCGTTTACCACCTGCAGCTTGAGCGCTTGGGTCTTTATCACCCTCTAATTTTTGGGCAAACCCTGTCAGCACTTCAACTAAATCTTCGGCCTTGGCATAACGTAAGTAACGCACCTTAGTGTTGCCGGTGCTGGCTTGCTCGGCATCGAGACGATGAATAAGCTCGACCACACGTTGGCGACTCTTTTCATCACCGCTAACAACCACAGCGTTGATGCGTTCGTCGGCAACCACTTTTGGCGCTTGGCCTGGCAATTGAGCTTGGTTAGCCGTGGCACGGTAAAGGGTATCGATAATTCGTACCATTTCACCGGCGGAGGCGAACTCTAACGGCACCACTTGTACTGAGGTGTCGCCCTGTTTATCTACGCGGCGGACAATTTCAACTAACTTGTTCACCACAGCAGCACGACCAGACAACATCAAGACGTTGGAGGGATCGTAGTTCACTACGTTACCGCCACCCGCGTTATCATTTAATTGGCGTAACAGCGGAGCTAATTGCTTGGCCTCAGTGTTATACAGCGCCACGATACGCGTGACCATCTCATCGCCTATCCCAGGTTCGGCATCATTAGCCACTCGGATTGCTGCAGTTTTGGCGTCTTTGTCTTTGATGACTTTGATGACGTTATTTTCCATCTCGACGATGGCATAACCGTAGACTTGTAAGACGTTGAGGAAGAACTGGTAATACTGTTCATCGTTCAGCAGATCATAACTGCGAACGTTGATTTTACCGCGGATCGTCGGGTCGACTATGATGGTCTTGTTCAAGTTTTTACCAACTATGTTGATAAACTCTTGAATATCCGTGCCCTTAAAGTTGGCCGCATACTGTTCAGACCAAGCGAATTGGGAGGAGAACATGGCTGCACCCGCAACAACCCCAGCAATCAGCTTGCGTCGAATCCTTTTGTTATTCATTCTTTTTCTTTCCTCTAACGCGTGTTATTGCGGCAAACTAAACATGATTTCAACCAATTGTCCTTCCCGCTCAACCATAATGGACACTTCGGTTAACTCGGGTAATTGGCTCATCATTTCTAACGCCTGACTCATTACGGTCAAGTCGTATCCATTAATCGATTTGGCTAAATCATTGGCTTTAAAACCCGCCTGCTTAAACAAATTGGCGTCTTTCCCTGGATTCAAACGATAACCTGCCACAGAATCACCTTGTCTCACGGGTGAAATGGCAATGTAATCGGTGATCTTACTGGGGTCGGCTAACAATTCGGTGCGGGATTCGGCGAGTTCTTGGGAGATTTCGGCATTTTTACGTTGATCGACACGGCTCACTGCCGAGTCCGCCTTATTGCTTTTAGCTTGTTGTAATTGCTGATTAGCAGGGCTTTGGCTGGTATAGACTAAGCCATCGAGCATTAAGGTCTCGTAACGGCCAGCGTTAGTGATGATGATACGGTCGGCATAGACTTCTTTGAGTGATGCAGAAGTGCCCTTGATCTTATCACCTAAACTGTAGGTTTCTTGGCTGCCGCTGGACTCAATAATCGCTAAGCCTTTTTGGTCGGCCGTCGATGCGACAACCCCAGTCAGCTGAATTGAAAGTGTAGTCTTAGGTGCGTCGGTCACAGTCTCAACGACTTCGACTTTAGGTTTATCAGATGTCGCATCCGCCTTACCAAAGAGTCCAAGCTGCTGCAGACCTGCGAGATCAACCTGACCGGCACCTTTGCCATTCACGCTTACGGGCGTTGGGGACCAAGCACTGGCAGATGAGTGAGTAGGCACTAATTTCCATGTAATTTGCGCAGCTAACAACATGATCACAATAAAGCCCAACCAGAAGACAATCCGGCTTAGGAGTTTATGGGGCATGCCAATGGCTTTTGCGATAACTTTATCTAATAAATCCATATTTTATGTGGACCCTCGATACAGGTCTCTGTTCTGATTATAATAATTAGGCAATAACCGCCTCATGCTAACCTAGGCTGCATTTGGCAACAAGCCCATAACAGCATTCAAATTGGCGAAAATAGGCCAATTATGCTAACTTTGCCCGCCACAAAAGGGTGTGAAGCACGCCACCCTTTAACATAATAGAAATGCACTTCACGCATTTTCTTACTCGGCATGTGAACTCATCGATCTTTTAGCTGGAGACACTATGACGCAAAGTCAAAGCGACAAAACAGACATTCGACTCGATAAGTGGCTTTGGGCTGCACGTTTCTATAAAACCCGTGCCATCGCCAAAGAAATGATTAACGGCGGCAAAGTACATTACAACGGCCAGCGCGCCAAATCTAGTAGGAATGCCGAGATAGGCGCCGTCCTTAAGATACGCCAAGGATATGACGATAAAGAGATCGTCATAAAAAAATTATCGCAATTACGCCAAAGTGGTGCGATTGCACAAGAATTGTACGAAGAAACCGCGACAAGTCTGGCTAAACGGGCCATTAATGCTGAGCAACGACGTCTCCACATGCTCAATAACCCGATACCCGATCAGAAACCAGATAAAAAGCAACGACGTCAGCTCATGCGCTTTAAAGACCTTTAACAGTGAGATACACGATGAACCAAGATACTTTACACCGCTACTTGTTCGACAATGCCGATGTGCGTGGTGAACTGGTGCAGTTACAAGACAGCTATCAACAAGTGATCAGCGCCCAAGAATATCCAGCCGTACTGCAAGTGCTGTTGGGTGAATTAATGGCGGCCACCTCGCTATTAACCGCGACATTAAAATTTAGCGGCGATATCAGCGTGCAGCTACAAGGCAACGGCCCTGTTTCTTTAGCGGTGATCAACGGTAACAATCTACAAGAGTTACGCGGTGTGGCTCGCTGGAATGCTGAACTTGCCAATGATGCTAGCCTTACCGATCTGTTCGGTCAGGGCTATATGGTCATCACCTTAACACCCGACGAAGGTGAGCGCTACCAAGGTGTGGTCGCACTGGACAAGCCAACACTTGCGGCCTGTGTTGAAGAATACTTCAATCAATCTGAACAGTTACCAACAGGCATTTGGTTATTTGCCGACGGCAAACAAGCGGCGGGCATGTTCCTACAAATTCTGCCAAGCCAGCAAGATCACAACGCCGACTTCGAACACTTGAGCCAACTAACGTCGACCATCAAGGCCGAAGAGTTATTCACTCTTGATGCAGAAAGCGTATTACATCGCCTCTATCATCAGGAAGAAGTGCGCCTATTCGATCCTATCGATGTGAGCTTTAAATGCACCTGTTCCCATGAACGCAGTGCCGGCGCGATCAAGACCTTAGATCAAGCTGAAATCGAAGCCATTCTCGCCGAAGACGGCAAGATCGAAATGGGCTGCGAATATTGCCACGCAAAATACATTTTTGATGCCATAGACGTAGCGGCATTATTTGCGAACGGTCAGACGTCAACGACCCAGCAATAATCGGTTAAACGGATCATCAAAGTTAAACAATATGGGCGCCCGATTCGGCGCCCATTTTTTATTCATCCCCACAATCCCCTCACACATTGCACTCGGCTTAGGCTACAATCGCCTCACTTTGTTACCTAGCAAAGCTTAGGTAATAAATAAAATAAAATCGACAGACGATCGATAACAAAAAATAACCTTACAAATCAAATGGAGACCTCACTATGGCGGATGGATTAAACCGCGTTCACTTTAACCCCTCAACAGCACAACTTGTCGAATTTGCCCTGCTACGCGGCGAAGGTGAATTGACAGCCAATGGCGCATTAGTCGCTAAAACAGGCGCTCGCAGTGGTCGCTCACCCGGCGATCGTTTTATCGTAAGAGAACCCAGTTCAGAAGCAGACATCGAATGGGGCCCAGTCAATCAAGCTTTCGACCCCGGTGCTTTTGAAGGTTTATGGGCGCGGGTAGAAGCTTACCTAGCCGATAAAGAACTGTTTGTATCTGACCTCGAAGTCGGTGCCGATACTGAGCATTACCAACCAGTACGTGTCACCACGCAATACGCTTGGCACCAACTGTTCGCCCGCAACCTTTTTATCATCCCAGAAGAATTTAACCGTAAAGACAAGCCAGTGTGGCAGATCATCAATGCCCCTGACTTTGTTTGCGATCCCGCGCGTGATGGCACTAACTCAGATGCAGCCGTGATTTTAAACTTCGCCGAACGTAAAGTGCTGCTAGCTGGCCTGAAATACGCTGGCGAAATGAAAAAGTCTATGTTTTCTGTACAAAACTTCCTGCTGCCAGCCCAAGGCGTGCTACCTATGCACTGCTCGGCTAACGTGGGTAAAGATGGCGACACTACGCTATTCTTCGGTTTATCTGGCACAGGTAAAACCACACTCTCTGCCGATCCAAAACGCTTCCTGATCGGTGACGATGAACACGGCTGGGCACCTGGCGGCGTATTCAATATTGAAGGCGGTTGCTACGCCAAATGTATCGACCTGAGCCAGAAGAATGAGCCTGTTATTTGGGATGCGATTCGTTTCGGTACTGTGCTCGAAAACGTCGTTATGGACGAACACCGCGTACCCAGCTACAAAGACAGCAGCCTAACGGAAAATACTCGCGCAGCGTATCCGCTGGAGCACATCGCCCAACGTAAAGAAGACAACTGCGGCGCCGAGCCACATGCGGTTGTGTTCTTAACCTGCGACGTGTCTGGCGTATTACCACCGGTTTCTATCCTGACCAAAGAACAAGCGGCATACCACTTCTTGTCTGGCTATACCGCTAAAGTGGGCTCGACTGAAATCGGCTCAACCTCGGCGATCCAATCGACCTTCTCAACCTGCTTCGGTGCACCTTTCTTCCCACGCCCTGCAGGCGTGTACGCAGAACTGTTAATGAAGCGCATTGAGTCATTCGGTAGCCAAGTGTACTTAGTTAACACTGGCTGGACTGGCGGCCCACACGGTGTGGGTAAACGTTTCGACATCCCTACGACGCGCGCCATCGTCGATGCGATTGTCAGCGGTGAGTTGAAAGATGTTGAAACCGTCCACTTAGACACGCTGAATCTGGCCGTGCCTGTGGCAGTCACAGGCGTAGACAGCAACTTACTCAATCCAATCAACACTTGGGGCGATAAAGCGCTATATGCTGAATACGCCCAAAAACTGGCCGAAGCTTTCACTAAGAACTTCGCTAAGTACCAAGTGTCAGATGCCATCCGTAACGCAGGCCCAAAGGCATAAGCGGTTAGCATTAAGCCATAGCCTTACTTGTAAAAAAGCGCCGCCCCAGCAATGAGTCGGCGCTTTTTATTGTCGTGCCAAAGGCAAATACTTAGTCTTGATGCTATTAAGATCCCACAGAGTCAATGCTGCACGACCATTTAAAGCTCAGCGACTCCCTCATTAAAGATGGATGGACGCTTAATATCTCCCAACGGCATCATTGCGACGGCAACTATATTGGTGGGCATCCGAATTAAATTTATATAGCAGATGTTGCAACAGCCCCAAAAATCACAATTCATCAATCTGGCAGCTAAAATTGCACCATTAAATAAACTTTATTCATTTTTAAGCCGGTAAATTTAAGTATTATTCATTTAATGTTAGCGTGATTTAGACTTTGGTTATTTTGAAACCAAGGTTGGTGATGTTTCACAATCCCCTGCTATGCAATTGTGGTACTTTAGCCGGACAAAAAAAGTGTCGGGCATTGGCTTTTAGCCTAGAGTAGGCCTTAATCACTAAGGTTTACGGCGTCTAGATTCAAATCGCCTATATGACACAAAATGCTGCGGCAACTGGGGAGTTTCGCAAGAATGAAAAGCAAGAGTTTATTAGGCAACATTGGTGTGCAAGTGGTTATTGCCATGATTATCGGCGCGCTAGTCGGTTTTATCATGGGCGAAAGTGCAAGCGTGTTTGCACCACTCGGAACCATTTTTATCCATTTAATCAAAATGCTAGTGATACCACTGGTGTTAGTTTCTATCATCAGCGGCGCAGCAAGCTTAGGCGATAGCCCATCGGCAGGTAAGATAGGCATTGGCACTTTTGGCTTCTTTATCGTGACATCAGGCATCGCCGTAGTACTGGCGTTGGTGATGGGCAATCTGTTCCAACCGGGCGCGGGGGTTGATTTCACGGCTCATAGCAGCCCAGATTTGATGGAAGTGACTAAGGAACACGGCGCATTGCCAGGGGTAATGGATACCTTTATCGGCATGATCCCAACCAATGTGTTCGAATCGCTGAACGGCGGTAACATCTTACAAATCTTAGTCTTTAGTATCTTCTTCGGTATCGCGCTGACTAAGGTTAAAGGCGATGGCGCTAAGCCAATTTTAGCCGCACTTAACACTGTTGTTGACGCCTTTGTGTGGATGATCAACTGCGTGATGATCATTGCGCCTATCGGTGTATTTGGTTTGATGGCCGATTCTGTCGGCACCTTCGGTTTCGATGCGTTAGAAGTCGTATTTAAGTTATTCGCCGTGTTTGTGGCCGCGATTCTGATTTACGGTTTTATCTTCTTCCCATTGGTGGTACAGCTCTTTTCAAGAGTGTCGGCGCGCCAGTTTATTTCGGCAATGAAGAAACCACAGGTGATGGCGTTATCGACCGCCTCGTCAATGGCGACGCTGCCGGTGAATATGGAAACCTGCGAGGAAGATCTTAAAGTCTCTAAAGCAACCACTGCCTTCGTGCTGCCGTTAGGCGCCACGATCAATATGAGCGGTAACGCGATTTATTATGGTTTAGTGGCCATGTTCTTCGCCCAAATGTATAACGTTGATCTATCGATGACAGCCTATGCGGCCATTATTTTCACCTCAACCTTAGGTGCAATTGGTCAAGCGGGTGTGCCAGGCCCATCCTTCTTAGTGGTGGCAGTGCTGTTAGCTGCAGGAATTCCTATCGATGGTTTACCTTTGCTGTTTGCGTTAGACAGGGTTTTTGACATGATCCGTACCGCACTCAATATCACTGGCGATGCGGCTTGTGCCTTGATCATGGATAAGTACACAGAAGTTGACGTTAAAGCGGATAGCGAGCGCAGCTTAAGCTAGCGAAACAGTCACTCAAGGCTTCAAATATCGGCTTGAATAGGCAAGGCTTATTCAAGCCTTTTTTATGCCCGCTGTTAGATATACCGAACTCTATCCTACTGATTTATTACCACTTAATTGAAATTAATGTGATCTTGGCGGCGCCTTGGACTAAGCTCAAACGGCGCTGCCTCGCAATTCGTATTTCTTTATCTGCCAAGCCACACGGGCGCGACGTCTTTCTGCGATAATAGTTTGGCTATCATCAGCCCAAAGGAGTGTTGCATTATGTCCGTATTTGCCCCTGCAAGCCCTTTTGCCGACTTTATCTATCGCCATTTCCGCGCCATTCATGCCCTTAAACTTGGCCTCGCCTTGCTGATTGCCGTCACCATTAATGCCATTTGGTCGCCGCCACATTTTATTTGGAGCATGGTGACGATCGTGATCATTATGATGAGCCTGCCACAGGTGGGTGGTGCGATTGAAAAGTCCCTGCAAAGGGCGGTAGGCACTTGTTTAGGTTCTGCTTATGGCGTGATGTTAGTCGCCACTATCGACAGTTATTGGCTGATTATGGGGCTACTGATCTTAGCCGTCAGCTTGATTTGTTTTATCTCGGCGGGGCGCTACAGCTATGCCTATTTGGTGGCGGGATTTACCATTATTATCGTGGTGGGCGATGCGAACCACGACACCTCAGAGGCGCTCTGGCGCACGGCGAATATTCTGCTCGGTTGTATTATTGCCATTCTGGTGTCGCTGTTTATCTTCCCGATTAAGGCCAAGCAGGACTGGCGCAGCCAACTCGCCAATGCCATCGACAGTATGGCCAAAGTGCTCACCCAACATTTACACGCTCCCGCTAACCATGATTTAGATTTTCGCGCCGAACTCGAAGCGGCCATGAAAGCGGTATTAACCCAAAAGAAGCTGTTTTTCTCCCTCGAGTGGGAAAGCCAAACCTTAAAAAAGCATAAAATACTGCTGGCGGAATTGGTCAATAAACAGGTTCGGCTGATCACCCTACTCGAATTGTTGCCTTTAAGTCGCTGGCAGGCGGCCGACAAAGAGGCATACCACCAAATCAATCGCGTCGCCGCCGAGCTTACCGCCCATCTTCAAAGGCTGAGTGAATTTGTCGCAGGTAAAACCGCATTTTTACCCACGCTGCCCACCGCCCTAGGGCAAGAGTTGCAACTCAGATTACAGCTCAGCTTGGCCGCTCAGACGCCGAATTCAGCCCCTTTAGCAAATGAAGTCGCGCAAGGATTTGCCCTCACGGGATACGGCTGGCTTATCTATCAACTCGCCATCGCCGTCGAAGCCCTCTACGCCGATATCGAGATTATCGAAATCGCCTATAGCGGACAAACCGTGTTACACAAAACTGCCAAGCGTTCATAAGCCGTTACCACGGGGAATCACAGCTAAAAATCACTCTCGCGAACCAAGATAACCCCTTGACCGCCCTTGCGTTAACGGGGCGTTTAATGAAAAGATACCGTCCTAATAAAAATTCGATATATGGACTTTTTTCATGCGCTTATTTTCCCTCTCCGTTATCGCCATTGCCTGCCTTTCTGCGGGCAGTCTCTACATTGTCGATGCTGTTGCCAACGAGGCAAAAACCTTAGCCAAAACAGCTCAAGCATCTGCTGAGTTGTCGGCCTCAACGCCAGTCGCTGCGGCGCAAACCGTCACCGACAAAACGCCAGTTGAAACCCCAGTAGCAACAGCGCCACAGGATGTGAATCCGGCTGCGAATACCCAAGCAACCGAACCCGCAGCGGATGTCGTAACCGATGCGGCCGCTGTAGCGCCAGAGCCCGCGCCTATCCCTGAGCGAGCCAACACCTTTGTCAACGATGCGATTTTACCGCCCAGCATCACTTGGCATGGCGCCAGCGAATCGCTCATGTTAAGTGTTGATAGCGAGTGGGCGACGCCGTTTGAGCAAAGTGGCGGTATTGAAAGTCCAAGCTACGATGCCACTATCGCTTGGCTCGACAAGCTGGCAGGTGAGACAGATAAATTACAAAAGGTTAGCTTAGGCAAGAGCCCACAGGGGCGCGATATTTGGATGTATATCGCCAGCAGTGAAGGCATTAATGAGTCGGCACGCCTCAAGCAAAACACTAAACCAACTGTGTTAGTGCAAGCGGGGATTCATGCCGGAGAAATCGACGGTAAAGATGCCGGCATGATGCTGCTACGCGACATTATTAAGGGTGATAAAAGCGCCCTGCTGGATAAAGCCAACCTCTTGTTTGTGCCTATGTTTAGTGTCGATGCCCATGAGCGCAGCGGCGAATTTAATCGAGTGAATCAACGTGGCCCTGTGAATATGGGCTGGCGCACTACCGCAAATAACCTCAACCTTAACCGTGATTATGCCAAGGCCGATACCTTAGAAATGCAGCACATGCTGCGCGCAATCAACGTGTGGCAGCCTGACTTGTATATCGACGTGCATGTCACCGACGGCATAGATTATCAATACGATGTCACCTTTGGTTATAACCTTGCCCAAGGGTTAAGCCCAGCCAGTTACCGCTGGCTCGAAAACAGCTACAGACCCGCAGTTGAAGCGGCATTAACCGAGCAAGGCCATATTCCCGGCCCGCTGATTTTTGCCGTGGATAACGCCGATATCACCAAAGGCATGTCGCTGTGGAATCCTAGCCCACGCTTCTCTAACGGTTATGGCGATGCGCGCCATTTACCGACTATTTTGATTGAAAACCACAGCTTAAAACCCTTTAAACAAAGAGTGCTCGGCACCTATGTGATGCTAGAGCAAACCCTCAAAACCGTGGGTGAACAGGCCACTAAACTGAAGAGTGCGATTCAGGAAGATAAGTACCGCGCTTCGCCGCTGATTACATTAACGTGGAAATCGGCACCGCTCGCAAAAGGTTGGGACTTTAAGGGCATCGACTATCAACTCGAAAAGAGCCCTATCAGTGGCACTGAGGTGGTGCGCTGGAACGGTCAACCTAAGCTGTATCCAAATCTGCCTGTGATCGCCGAGACAGTGCCAGATATTAAAGTCACTCGTCCGAGCGCTTACTATATTCCGGCGCAATGGACGCAAGTGATTGATCGCCTAAACATACACGGCATTCGCATGACGCGCCTGACCAAACCGACAGAGCTTAAATTACAGCAATACAAACTGAGTAATCCCGTGTTTAACACTAAGGATTTTGAGGGCCATCAAACGGTCAAAGCCGAGTCAGAGTTGACGAAAGTCAGCACCACTCTGCCCGCTGGCACCATTAAAATCAGCACAGATCAACCGCTGGGCGATCTGGCGATTTTACTGCTGGAGCCGCAATCGCCAGATTCTTTGCTGCAATGGGGTTTCTTTAATCCTATCTTCACCCGCACTGAATACATTGAAGATTATGCGGTTGAGCCGCTGGCGGCCAAGATGCTAAAAGATGATCCTAAGCTGCAGGCTGAGTTCGACAAGGCACTGACCAACGCCGAATTTGCCGCCGATCCCGAGGCACGCCTGCGCTGGTTCTATGAACGCAGCCCTTACTACGATAACCGCTACCTTAAGTATCCGGTTTACCGTAGTCGTTAATCCTCGCCATCACAAACGGCAAGGATTACGCAGGCTTACGAGCGCTGATGCTATACACTAAGGGCACATTCTGCCCTTGGTGTGTTAACACATAACGACCATCGGCTTGCGCTTCGAGCCCTTCGAAACAGTTGTACGGGCTGAAATCGAATTCGTGGAAGAACTCCAACACTAAGCCCGCCTGCAATAACGCATTGATCACTTCCGATAAACTGTGTGACCAACACATTAAGGTTTGCTGATCATCACCGGCATTTTCGGTATAAGTGCCTTCCTGCTCTATATCTGGCTCACCCCGATTAAAATAGCTATAACCATCGAACAACTGCTGCGCCGGATGAAACTCGGCCATGTAAAACTGTCCGCCTGGCTTTAAACAAGCAGCAACCGTCTGCGCCCACAGGGTTAAATCCGGCAGCCACACAATGGCACCATAGGACGTAAACACAATATCTTGCGGCTCAACCTTGCTCGCCACACTGTAAACATCGCTACAAATAAACTCGGCGGACAATTGTGTCTGCTGCGCCAACTTTTGTGCTTCATCAATCGCCACCTCAGACAAATCGACGCCCAGCACTTTAGCGCCCATGCGCGCCCACGACAGGGTATCTAAGCCAAAATGGCATTGCAGATGCAGCAAGCTTTTACCAGCCACATCAAGCTCGCTAAGCTCGATTTCCCGTAATGAAGTATTCCCACGCAGGAAGCCCGCCACATCGTAAAAATCCGAAGTTAAATGTACCCGAGTGCGCGTATCCCAAGCCGTCTTGTTCGTCGTTAAATAATCCATCTGCATCCCTTCTTATGTTTTTTGTATTTTTTGTATTGTCTGTATGTTTGCCCAGCCAGACCTATGAGGCTCAAGCTAACTCAATAAATGAGCAATTTCACTAATCTGTGAGTAAAACCCTCATTCGGCGGACATGTCCGCACCGCAAAGTACGGACACTTTTAGCTTAAATAGTTGATTATAAATGAAACTTAAAATTGGCATGGGCTGTGCAATGTCTTATCCATCGCAAGACGACTCAGCACTCACACGAATAACGAGTGCCAGATAAACAAGGAAGCTAACATGTCACTACGTCCATTTATGTTCACCCTCGCGTTTATATTAGTGTTTACCGCAGGGGTATCGCTCACTGGCTGCATTATTAATGTCAACGCCGCTGGCATGCCCGATTTAGACCACCAGCAACGCGAACTCACCCTCGATAGCCAAGACTTGCAAGGCCTGATTGCCGAGACTGGCGCAGGCAGCCTCGAAATTATCGGTGTCGAAGGCCTAACCCAAATTAAACTCGTCGCCGACATCTATAGCAATAAGGACGGCAACGACGACAGCAAAGTCATTCTCACCCTTGAGAAAAAGGCCAACAAGGCCAAGCTCAAAGCCGATTTTGAACAAAGCGGTTTTAATAATTACTCGCCCTACATCGATCTAAAACTGCAAGTACCTGCGAATTTAGCACTGGATATCGATGACGGCTCAGGCGCCATTTTGATCAGCAAGATGACAGCAGATATCAATGTCAAAGACGGTTCAGGTGAACTCATCATCAACGGCGGTAACAATGTCAGCATTGATGATGGTTCAGGGGACATTGAAGTCAGTCAAATCAACGGCAACCTCACGATTGACGATGGCTCAGGCGCAATCAAGGTGACTGATATTCGCGGCAATATCGCCATCGATGACGGTTCAGGCAACATCGAAGTCGCCAATGTGCAGAGTCCTGTGACCATCACAGACGGATCAGGCGACATTAATGTCTTTAACACTAAGGGATTAACGATTCTTGCGGCAGGTTCTGGCGATGTGAAATTTAACAAAATCGACGGCCCAGTAAGCATGGAATAACGCGCCATTTACTACCCTACACCCAAAGATTTTACCTACTTCCCGGCGTAGAGACTGATGTTGCAACGGTTCCCAGCCAAGATGTCAGTCTTCTACCCACCCTTTTAAGCGTATGCCCGACTTATGCATTTATGCCACTAACCCCTTGTAGTGGCATTTTTTTTAGCTCTCTATTCATACTTCTCCAACCACAATGCAGGCCAGTCTTTGGTGACGACCAAAGCTTAACTAATTGATTTATTATAAAAGTTAATCGTTAAGGTATTAAGCACTATCATTCCAGTGACTCGCCGCCCTTTCGTTTAACAAGAAGCGTCCCTATAGGCTCGACGGCGGCATCTGCTGCATACGGAAGTGCGAATGCTGCGATCACATGGATGTGAAAGAGCGGCCATGCCACCAACGGTCACTTCCATGACAGTGCTTAATTCCTTTAATCCACTCACACCTTAATGCCCGAATTTTACATACATAAATACAAAAACTTTAATCGTGAGTAACTCATTTAATTTTTGCGCCGAAGGTGTTCGCTTGAATGACTGGCTAGGAGCCATTCTCCAGCTTAGAAAGCAAATATTCACGACGCTTTGCAAGACGCTCTGAGCCCTTTGCAAAGATGCTTGGGGCATATGGCAAGGCAGCAATTGTGGCAGCCTCTTGAGGGCTTAATGCAGAAAAAGGCTTATTGAATATTACCTGAGCGGTAGAGGAAAAGCCCTTTAAGTCTTTGCCAGTATGCACTTGAGCCAAATAAAGAGTTAATTGCTCTTGCTCTGTAAGGTGAATCCTGACCAACTGTAGCCACAGAAATGACTCAATATGCCAGCCAACCAATGACTCGGGTTTATGGCTGATATTTAAATTATCAATAATTAACCTTGTAACCAGCCAATCAAGATTCTCGCCTGCGGATGCACGAACGAGCTGCACGATTAAAGCTGGAGGCTCACTTTCTTCTGTAGTAGCCACTTGGATGAGTCGAGTTATTTCCCCACGGTGAGGCTGAAAGCAAAAAATATCATAAATTGCAAAACTTACAGACAGCAGCATCACAACGATAGCTATCGCCCAAGAAGAGATTTTAAGGCTTAGTCTCATTGTGGCTCCTAAAATAAATCCTACTAATTTAAAACAACAAATCTTAGTTGGAGGCTAACGATTGGACTATTAAGGTTGGATGCCGAATGTCTTGTTATTGCTTACCAACAACTGCTGAATAGTATGTTGCGATATTAGCTTCTTCACCAAGATAAATCCGCTTACTCACATTTGTAACTGGCCAGATTATTGGTTTGTTTTCTTTTGTACCTAGTGCGAAATGTTGCCGCCCATCAATTTCAACGCCACCCCATACAACATCTGCGTGATTTTTACGGTAAACCTCGCCAATATAAAAACCAAATATTTTTGCATAATCATTTACCTGCTCCGCAGGCATATTGCTCGCACGTGCATAATTGCTTAAGTTTGCAAGAATTGGCTCTAATTTAAAGATACTTTCATCTGACCAATCTAATATTAAGTTGAATTTCCGCCCAACAAAATCAACACAATCTAGTGAAAAAGCCTCTGCAAGCTTGGATACATTTGGATCTGGGGTAAAATTTAAATTCATATCCTTTGCCTGAATAGAAGTAACAAAAAGTAATGTTGTAATTACGGTCATAAATTTTTTAAACACATGGCTTCCTTAATAAATATAACGCCACTTAATCGGCTGGCTTGGAGTGCCAGCGGAAAACAAGTCTAATTAGCATATGCTAATCAGATATAGCAGACTTGTACATGACCTAAGCGCTCCCTGACTTTAAAAATATCTTTGCCTATAACAAAGACCCTGTACCTTAGGTCATTGGCCATTTTGTAGGCAGAAATATCATTTCTTATCGATTTGATGCTAATTGAAACAAGCTTATCTTCTAATGCAATTGCATCAGATTCATATTTGAAAAAGCCGACTATGTGCCAATGTTTTTGCTTTAACACATAGTTGAAAAAATATCTGCAAGCTTCTTCTTCGTTTTCTGATATAAAGATAGGCTCAGAATCACAACCTCTCTCAGAATAGAAAATGGCCCATTTAGCACCTTTTTTATCTAAGCAGAAAGCGCCATCACCTCTGCCCAAGATGGCAAAGTTACTTGCATTGCAACCTTCGGCGAGCAATTTTTCTTTTAACTCTAATGCTTTCATAATTAATGCCTAACGCGAAAATTCAGTGGCGCGATTGAGCACGTTCTGTGGAGACCAGAAGGTCTGGAACGAACTGGAATGCCTTGTTATGTAATGCCTGCGCAGATGGCACCTCTGTCTCGGCAATGGACACAGGATTATGATCTGGCTGACAGGATACTCTATGATTAACTGGATTAAGCACTGTCATGGAAGTGACCGTCCGTGACATGGATGTCACGATCGAGCATACAAGGACGTACTTGCTGCGAGTCACTGGAATGACAGTGCTTAATCATTCCTCGTCACAGAACAAGTATGATGCAGTGTTAACGCTCTAGTAATCCACGCCCTGACTCAATCAACGCCAGCTTTTGACTGCGACTCAGCTTTTTAACTGCAATCTCACGCCGCAGTGCATCGCCGTGACTACCAACCTGCTCTTGATACATCAAGGTTAACGGACCTTTACCGCGCAGATACTTAGCGGATTTGATGCCACCCGACTGATGCTCGCTAAAACGTCGCGCCACGTTGGTGGTAACGCCTGTGTATAAATGCCCATTGGCACAGCGGACTAGATACAAATACCAGAGGGATGATGACTTTATGGGTGTAGGCTTCAGAGGTGCAGATTTTAATGGTACGGGATTCAGCGAAGCTTCTGTAACAACATTTTTGGTTGCGACAGCGCTAGTCACTGGGGCAAGTGTGTCTGCCACCAGTGACTCATGTTGCTGTAAAGCGCCTATGTCCGTATTGCCTAGGCTGACGGCTGATTCGGTCACTTACGAATAACCTACTTCGCCATACCTAACAGACTCAAGAAGAATGCATATTCTTGGGCTGTGTCTTGGTACTGGCGATAACGGCCACTCTTACCGCCGTGGCCGGCTTCCATATCCACGTTAAGTAACAAGACTTTATCGTCGCTCTTGTACCATTGGTTTTTAACATCACGCAGCTTAGCCACCCACTTGGCGGGTTCAAAATACTGCACTTGCGAGTCATGCAAACCCGTAGTCACTAACATGTGTGGGTATTCTTGCTCGCTAACATTGTCGTAGGGCGAGTAACTCAGCATGTAATCGAAATAGGTTTTCTCGTTCGGATTGCCCCACTCGTCGTACTCATTGGTCGTCAGCGGAATCGACTCGTCCAGCATAGTGGTCACCACATCAACAAACGGCACATGGGCGGCGATGGCAAAATACTTGTCCGGCGCTTGGTTAGCAATTGCGCCCATTAGCAAACCACCCGCACTGCCGCCAGATGCGACAACCTTGTTTTTATCGCCATAACCTTGTGCCGTTAATGCCGTAGTTACATCGATAAAATCATTGAAGGTATTTTGCTTATTCAACAGCTTACCGTCGTCATACCAAGGGCGACCGAGCATTTCTGAGCCGCGCACATGGGCGATGGCATACACAAAACCGCGATCGAGCAGACTGATAACGGATGAAGAAAAATCAGGTTCAACAGTGTAACCGTAAGATCCATAACCATATTGATACAGAGGGTTAGTGCCATCTTTCTTGAATTTATCTTTGCGATACACCAAAGAAACGGGCACTTTCACACCGTCGCGGGCAGTCACAAACACACGTTCGGCACGATATTGACTGGCATCGAAGCCGCCTAAGACTTGATCTTGCTTCAATAAATCCCGTCTATCGGGATTCACCAGCGAATATTCGTATACGGCTTCTGGCGTTGTCAGGCTAGAGTAGAAAATGCGTAACTTATTGCTGTCTTGCTGAGAATTAACATCTAACCCCATCACATAGGCAGGCTCATCAAAGCTCAATTCGAAGGGCTTTTGACCGTTGAATGGCATCACTTTAATGCGCGTTAGGCCATTTTCGCGGGTCTGAATAATCAGATAGTCCTTGAGCACTAACTCGTCTTCGATACGGGCATTGGGGTTATGCGCAACCACTTCTTGCCACTTAGATTTGTCCGCCGCATCTTTGATGGCAACTTTCATCAAACGGAAGTTTGTCGCCTGCCAGTTGGTAAGAATGTAATAAGTATCACCCAGCTTAGACACACTGTATTCGTGACCTTCTTCCCGCGCTAACACTGGCTTGAATAAACCCAAAGGATCCTTGGCATCGAGCACTGACACTTCGCTCGTTGTGGTGCTCTCTTGGAACAACACAATTTGCGATTCATCTAAGGTTTTTCCCAGCGAGATATAAAAAGAATCGTCTTGTTCTTCATACACTAACACATCGCTCGACTGCTTAGTGCCCAACTCATGGCGATACACTTGGTAGCCAAGTAAGGTCTGCAAATCTTTGGCGATATAGAACACATGTTTGTTGTCGTTCGCCCACACCACTCGACCTTCAGTGTTTTCAAGCACGTCGACGATCATGTCACCCGAGGCCAAATCTTTAAAATAGATGTGGTATACACGGCGGCTGAGGACGTCTTCGCCAAAGGCCAACATGGTTTCATCTGGGCTGACACTCGCGCCGCCTAAGCCATAAAACTCATGGCCCTTAGCTCGCTCGTTAACATCCAGCATCACTTGCTCAACGCCATCGGCGCCCTTACGGCTGATTAGCGGATATTCGCCGCCTTCTTTATAACGACTGTAATAACTGTGCTGGTGCCATTGGTACGGCACACTGGACTCATCGGCGACTAAGCGCTCGGTTAATTCTTTAAAAAGGCCATCTTGTAGCGGCTTTAAGGGTTTAAAATAGGCCGCAGTGTAGCGATTCTCGGCTTCGAGATGGGCCAACACTTTAGGATCTTTGCGTTCATCGTCACGCAGCCAATAGTAATCATCGGTGCGCGTTACGCCATGCAAGGTCATCACATGGGGAATTTTTTCAGCAACTGGGGCGGGTACTTGCCCTTTTGAGGTCGAACAACCGGATAACAACATGGCAATACCTAAAGTTAGCAGCAGAGATCGCATTTATACGTCCTTGTGACGTCCATAACGACCGTCGCAGAATGCAACGGCAAATAAATTAGCATGATAGTGGTCAGGTGTGCACTAGCGCAAACATTGAACGCGAGAAGTTGCCATTCGCGCTAAATAAGAGCAACATAACCGCGTTTTTGAGCGCAAACAGCTCAAAAGCAAATTCTCAGGGCGGGGTGAAACTCCCCACCGGCGGTAAATGGGTAACGCTAAGTGATTATTTTACTGAGCATCCCCAAAGCCCGCGAGCGCCCGAAATCACTTTCGGGGTCAGCAGATCTGGTGCCTTAGATTTTGCCTAGTGCAAAACTGACTATTCCAGAGCCGACGGTAATGGACTGTGTGCTTTAATGGCGACAGTGCTGAGTCCGGATGGAAGAGAATGTAAGACAACATTGTGTTATTTAAGTGCAACGCGCTTATGTATTGCAGTGTTAGCCTCATGTTTTGCAATAACTTCACCCCAAGTGAAGCCATATTGCTACAGCAAAATCGAGCCATTAGGTTTGATTAAGTTGTATTTCTGCACGCCCTGATTCTGGATATTCCAATGTCGTATTTTTTAAGGATATTAACCATGAATCAGTCTTTACTTGCTCCTTTTGGTACTGCTATCGAACGCGTTGAAGCGGGTCTTAATGCCCTGCGTCAAGGCCAAGGTGTGTTAGTTGTCGATGACGAAGATAGAGAAAACGAAGGCGATTTAATTTTCGCTGCCGAGACACTGACGAACGCTCAAATGGCCATGCTCATCCGTGAATGTAGCGGTATTGTTTGCCTGTGTTTACCCGATGCAAAAGTCAAAGCCCTCGAATTGCCCCCTATGGTGGAAAACAACTCGAGCCAATACGGCACTGCGTTTACTGTGAGTATTGAAGCTAAAGTCGGTGTGACTACAGGGGTTTCTGCCGCCGATCGCGTGACCACCATTAAAGCGGCGATTGCCGATGGCGCTAAGCCAAGTGATCTCGCTCGTCCTGGCCATGTGTATCCACTTCGCGCCCAACCGGGTGGGGTATTGACCCGCCGTGGTCACACTGAAGGCACGATTGATTTAATGCAACTCGCGGGTTTAAAAGCCGCTGGCGTATTGTGTGAAGTCACTAACACCGATGGTACTATGGCGCGTTTACCCGAAATTATCGCCTTCGGCGCACTGCACAATATGCCTGTGCTGACGATTGAAGACATAGTGGTCTACCGTAAATCGTTATTGGCTAAGGTCGGTTAAGTCAGACCTCAATGGCCTAAACTTAGGTCATTAGCTAAAAAATAAAGGACGTTTCGCTGCGGCAAACGTCCTTTTTATTGGGCGTTATTTGCAGCCCAACTTCGCCTATCCCACTTTTTAGATCTTCCCTAAATCACTGCCCATGAAACATGAAATAAAGTCATTCTTTCGAATGATTAAAAACAGCCTCACATCACAGACAAATGAAATGTTTGTTTGATAGGCACAAAATATACTAATAAAAATAGTTGTTTAGCTCAATATATAACAATTTGCTTAATTTCGTGACCTAGATTAGATATCCATAAACTAAAGGTCGCGGTGACTGGCCGCCTATGTTAAATATTCTCACCCTGTGCCTAGTTCCATTTTCAACTCAAGTTCAACGTGATGACGTTGAATTTCTTTTTTGACTAGGCGAACGAGTGGAGTGATCTTTAATGCCGTCAGCGCTACACCACCTCAGTTTGAAGCAAAAGCTCATTCTGTTTTCGCTTGTCCCCCTGTTGATGATGAGTTTTTTTATTCTGACTCGCATGCATGGCTTAATAAATGAATCACACTCGGCCAAGCACAACCATCTTGCGGTGCAGGCGACGGTACACATCACCGAATTACTGTATCAGTTGCAGAATGAATATGGTCTGAGCACCAACCAACTGCCCACCGATAACGCGCTAGTCACGCAACAACAGGCGACCTCCAAAGCTCTCGATACGTTACTTAACAGTGAACCTTTAGCCCACCTCAGTGAGTCGCTCGATCCTAAGAGTATTGAAGCCAGTCAGATGAACGCATTATTAGATGCCATCACACTCACAGGCCACAGACTCGCCAACGCACGGCAAACCCTTGCGAGCGAAACACAAGGCTCGTTTAGTGATCTCTATAGTCAACTGCACACTCAGCTATTACAGCTCATTCAACTATTGCAGTTACAAACCAACGAAATCAGCCAATCCCGCGCCTATACCGATTTAATAAACTTGCTGATGGTGCAAGAACTCGCCGTAAAAGAACGTAGCGCGATCAATCATTTGCTGCTCAGCGACTCACTCAATCTGAATGATTACCGCACCATAGGCTCCTTCATGTATGAATATGGCCGAGCTGTAATGCACGCGAGCAGTGCCGCGATTTCCGATAGAAAATCGTTACTGAAAAACCTGCAAGATTCGCCAGAGAATCAACGTATTCTGCAAATTAGCCAACAAATCGAGCAACAAACCCGCATTAGCGCACTGGCACAGAATATTAATGCCAACTTAGGTTACGGTGGCTTAATGGGGAGTTTTCAGGACTATCTGCTGAAGGGCGATGACGTTTCACTGCAAAAATTTAATGATGCGCTGGCGAACATTCACCTCAACTTAGATGAACTCAATCACGAAATTCACTTTCTCCCCGAATTTAAGTCGGCGCTGAAAACCATTGAAGACAGCGTAGATCAATACCAGTTCAGCATGGTCAAGCTAAAGCAACTGCGGCAGCAAGGCTTGCCGATGGCGGAGATCAACGCCATCGCGCAAGTCCCAGCCAGTGAGGACAAGTTAAGCCAAGCGATGACACAGCTGTTAATGCCGCCACATCCGATTGACAGCCAAAAATGGTGGGCGCTCACCACCCAGCGTATTGAACAACTGCATCAACTCGCCAAAGACATCACCCAAACCATGGCGCAACAGAGCGAGTATCAACAAAACCAAGCCCTGACCTTCCTCGGCCTGTACTTGTTATCAGCCCTGTTCACCGCAACCGTTACACTCTGGCTCGGACAGAAGATCATTCGCAACTTTATGGATAAAATCACTAAGATTGCTAATGACATGCAGCAAATGGCGGAAGATCCCAAGCTCAATATCAATATCCGCGTCTCAGGTACTGATGAACTGGCTCGCATGGCCCGCGCCATGAACCGGATGATCAGCGAACGGCAGAAGGCGAACCATGCTCTCACCCGCGCCGCTGCGGTATTTGACTATTCTGCCGAGGGCATAATGGTGACTGATGCCGATAACCATATCGAACTGGTCAATCCGGCTTTCTGCAATATTACTGGCTATACATTGGAAGAAGTGAAAGGCCGCAGTCCATCCATCCTCAGTTCTAGCCGTCATTCGCAGCACTTTTACACCACCATGTGGGAGTCGCTGCAAACAGAAGGAAAATGGGAGGGCGAGGTTTGGAATAAGCGTAAAAATGGCCAAGTGTATCCCGAGTATCTAGCCATTACTGTGGTGCGAAATGAGCAAGGACAAATAATCCAACACATTGGTTTATTTATGGATATCAGTAAACGTAAACAATATGAGCAAGATCTTTGGTATCAAGCCAACTTCGATGCGTTAACGGGGCTGCCTAATCGTAAGTTGTTTAATGAGCGCCTGCAGCACGAAATCCATGTGGCGCAGCATGACTCACGCAAACTGGCAATTCTGCTGATTGACTTAGACCAATTCAAATACATCAACGATGTACAAGGCCATGCCACGGGCGACTTATTACTTAAAGATGTGGCCAAACGCTTAGAAGGCATTGCGGGTAAAACCGACTTTATCGCCCGCATCGGGGGTGATGAATTTGTGCTTATATTGCCGCGACTGACTAACGAACTCGCCATCGAACACATGGCAACGCGTATTATCGAAACCTTAGGCATGCCGTTTGACTTAAATGACCGTGAGATCCAGATTTCAGCCAGCTTTGGTATCGGCGTCTATCCCGAAGATGGCCTCGATGTCAGCTCACTCACCCGCAATACCGAAACCGCCATGTATCAAGCCAAAGACGCGGGACGGAACAATTTCAAATACTTTACCGCGGGCATGAATGAAGCCATGTTCGCTCGGATGGAGTTAGAGCAACGCCTGCGCCGCGCCGTGGCACAAAATGAATTTGCCCTGCATTATCAACCCATAGTGGATATGCAAACTGGAGTCGTCTGCAGCGTCGAAGCCCTTATCCGCTGGCAAGACCCTGACTTTGGCCTGATCCCACCGGATCAATTTATCCCGCTGGCCGAAGAAACCGGACTGATAGAACCTATGGGCGAATGGGTGCTCAACCAAGCCATGCATGATCTCAGGCAGTGGCAGAAAAGTGGCTTAAAAATCAATGTCGCGATTAATGTTTCCGGTCGCCAATGTATCAACACCCGCGGCATGGGATTCGACCAAGTGCTGCAGGAATGCTTTAACCGCCACCATGTGAACCCGCGCAATGTGCATATTGAGATCACAGAAAGCATGCTGATGGGCGATGCCAGCCACTGCTTGAGCACGCTCGAATCGATTCGCCATTTAGGCTCGCAAATCTATATCGATGACTTTGGTACGGGTTATTCTTCCCTGAGTTATTTGAAAAAATTCCCTATCTCAGTAATTAAAATCGATCGTAGCTTTGTGGAAAATGCCCTCGAAAGTAATGCTAATGCGAACTTAGTCAAAGCCATCGTCATGATGGGGCAAAGTCTCGAAATGGAGTTAGTGGCCGAAGGCATAGAAACCGAAGCCCAGTGGCACTTCCTGCGGGATCTAGGTTGCCACTTCGCTCAAGGATATTTGATCTCTAAACCACTGCCCTTCGACGAGATCACCCCCTTGCTGCACATCAAGCACACAGCACTGCTCAACCACGATTACCAAGATAGATGCATGAATATCTAAGATGCTGAAAGCTAGCAACTAATAGCAAAAAGAATTGAAGAATAAATAGCAAAAAAGCAGCCTAGGCTGCTTTTTTGTGGCGAATAAAACGCGCTTAAGCCTGTGGTTGGCCTTGACCGTTCATTATGCTTTCGCCGCCCTTAGAGGCTAACTTAGCTAAATCTTTATCGATAAAGAACAGTGCCTTACCATCTTCACCCACTAAACGTATTTTATCGACAATCGACTTGAACAGCTTTTCTTCTTCGTGCTGCTCGGCCACATACCATTGCAGGAAATTAAAGGTTGAGTAGTCTTGGTTAGAAAAGGCTGCATGGGCCAAGGCATTGATCTGACTGGTGATCAACTGCTCATGTTCATAGGTGAGTTCGAACAGAGCTAGTAAAGAACTAAACTGTGACTGCGGCGCTTCGATCGCCCCTAACAAAGGTAAGCCACCGGTTTCACTCACATAAGTGAACAGACGACGCATATGGCCCATCTCTTCGTCCGCGTGCTCACGCATAAACTTAGCTGCACCTTCAAATCCCTGATCTTCACACCATGCGCTCATTTGCAGGTATAAATTTGAGGAGAAGAACTCCATATTAATTTGTTCATTCAACTTTTCGATCATAGTGGCTGACAGCATAGTAAATCCTCTTTTGCATTCGAACTGAATCATGGGGCACATTGTCATCAAGGGGGTCGACAAAAGCAACAAAATTTACCTTTAGATTTTTAGCTAAGTTAATGATTCATTGATAAAAATGATTTTCATTTGTCCAGCGACTCGCGTTCAGCCTTCGACTTAGCAGCGCAAATTGCGTTACTTCTTGCTAGGTTATCATCCAAAGTGGCAGGAAAAACTGACTGGCCTATCACAGAAACTCACATGCAAATCATAGCCATCGCCGATCACCGTGGCATAATAACCAATCATAGTCAGGTGGAAATTCATTCAGCGTCATCACGACCCATTGCATATAAGGCAGACCCTCATGTCCGTAAAAGCCGATCCTTGTTCGCAACCTAGCTTAATGCATCCAGATCAAGCTATTCCCCTTTTGCTCGAACAAGTTAGCCCAGTGTCAGACACCGAAGTCGTATTGCTTCCCCATGCCCTTGGCCGCGTCCTTGCGGAAGATCTCGCTTCCTGCATCGACCTGCCCCCCTTCGACAACTCCTCAATGGACGGTTACGCCTTCCGTTTTGTCGACTTGAATACACAAACCAATCGCACCTCATTACGCCTTATCGGCACTTCGTTCGCCGGCCATGGTTTTGAAGGTGAAGCCAAACCTAATACTTGCATACGGATCATGACGGGCGCACCCGTGCCTGCGGGTTATGACACAGTGCAGATGCAGGAAGAAGCCGAAGTTGAAGGTGAGATTATTCATATTCGCCACCCTAAGGCACAAGGCGCCAATGTGCGTTGCCGCGGCGAAGAGTTGACCCAAGGCACTAAAGTGCTCACTGCCGGTATTGCAATTGGCGCCGCCGAGCTCGGCGTGTTAGCCACTATTGGTATCAGCCAAGTGCGAGTCTATCGTCAACTTAAGGTAGCGTTTTTCTCCACGGGTGACGAACTGCGTCCTGTTGGCAGCGAACTCGCGCCAGGGCAAATTTACGATTCAAACCGTTACTCGATTCAAGGTTTACTCAGCCGCGCTAATGTGGAATGGCTTGATTTAGGCGTAATAGCCGATGATCCTGAAGCCATACGTCAGGCATTTCGCCAAGCCGCCAGCCAAGCAGACATGGTGCTGACCTCGGGCGGCGTGTCGGTCGGCGAAGCGGATTTCACGAAACAAATTCTCGATGAAGAAGGCAAAATCACCTTCTGGAAACTCGCCATCAAACCAGGCAAGCCTTTCGCCATGGGCAAAATTGGCAAGGCGGTATTCTGTGGTTTACCAGGCAATCCCGTGTCTTCTATGGTGACGTTTTACAAACTCGTTTGGCCAATACTGAACAAGATGCAGGGTTTAACCCCAGTTGCACCTTTGATGTTAGACGCCACTCTGACAACACCTGTGCGTAAACAACCGGGCCGCGTCGAATATCAACGGGGCATTTTAAGCCGTAATACACAAGGTAAACTCGAGGTTGCCATTACTGGTAGCCAAGGTTCAGGTATGTTGACCTCAATGAGCCTAGCGAACTGTTTCGTTTTATTGGAACAATTCCAAGGGGATACTGCCGCTGGCACCCAAGTGACAGTCGAGCCCTTTAACAGCGTGCTCTGCTAGGAAAATCTCAATGAATGTGCCTGAAGATATTCTCAGCGACAGCGAACTCTTAAGATACAGCCGTCAGATCTCCATCAAAGCCATGGATATCGACGGCCAAGAACACCTAAAACAAGCGAAAGTGTTGATGATAGGTGCAGGCGGATTAGGCTGCGCCGCAAGCCAATACCTCACAGTTGCGGGGATTGGCGAGCTGACCTTGGTCGATTTTGATCACGTTGAACTCTCTAACCTGCAGCGCCAAGTGCTGCATCAAGATGCCAATGTCGGCCAGCCAAAAGTCGAATCGGCCAAACAGAGCCTGAGTCAGCTCAATCCCTTTATTAAGATCAACATTATCAATGCAGTATTAGATGATCATGAGATTGACGCCCTTGTCGCCAATCACAATCTAGTGCTCGACTGCACCGATAATGTCAGTGTGCGCGAACAACTCAACTTCAGCTGTTTTAAGCATAAAGTGCCCTTAGTCTCCGCAGCGGCAATTCGCATGGAAGGCATGGTCACAGTGTTCGATTATCACAGCGAAACACCTTGTTATCATTGCTTTAGCGCCCTATTTGGCGAGCAACAACTCAGCTGCGTCGAGTCAGGCATACTCGCGCCTGTCGTCGGCATGATAGGTTGTTTGCAGGCTGTTGAAGCCATCAAGGTCATCACTGGTATGGGTAAAACCTTAGCGGGCCGCATTTTGATGATCGATGCGATGACGATGGAGTTTCGTGAGATGAAACTCCCGAAACACGCCAACTGCAGTGTCTGTGGTACTCAGGCTTAAGATATTCTCGCTTGAAAAACGGCTTTACTTGCCTTAACTTAGCTCGACGCTGGTGAGGCTGAACGACCAGTTAATATAAGGAAATCACAAGGAAAACATATGGATTCGGAAAACAGTGTATTTGATCGCATGACCACAGACGATCCCATCGTTGGCGCAGGCATGTACAACCTCGTTATCGGCCTCACGCTGATTTGGGGTTTTGCGGTTAACTATTGGATGGTCACCAATATCGACCCAGAAGCGATTGCCAGCGTGAATCCTTGGATTTTCTTTATCGGCTATTTTGCCTCCTGTTTTTTCGGGATTTATCTGTTTCAAAAATCGAGCAATCCCGTGGTCAGCTTTATTGGCTACAACTTTGTAGTCGTCCCCTTCGGCTTAATTATCAATATGGTAGTCAGTCAATACGACCCTGAATTAGTGACGGAAGCCATTCGCATTACTGGCCTAGTAACCATTGCCATGATGTGTTTAGGCACACTCTTTCCCGCCTTTTTCCAGAAAATTGCCGGTGCACTCACGATTGCTTTGTTGCTGGTTATCGTAGTCGAGCTAATTGAAGTGTTTATCTTTAATACTCACCACGGCATTTTAGATTGGATAGTGGTGCTGATTTTCTGCGGGTATATAGGTTACGACTGGGGACGGGCGAATCAGATCCCTAAAACCATAGATAATGCCATCGATAGCGCTGCCGCTTTGTATATGGATATCATCAACTTATTCCTACGCATTCTGCGAATTTTAGGGCGTAAATAAGTCACCAAGGAGTGTCTATGAAAGTCCTATTACCGCTTGCTGCAACTTTACTGCTGGCAACTGTGGCACTCGTGGGTTGCGGCGAAGCTGAAAAGCCTGCTGCGCAAGTTAAAATTGCCAATCCCGCCTCTGAGTATTGCATCTCCCAGGGTGGTAGCTTGGCAATAGAGAAAACCGCCGAAGGTGAGCATGGCATCTGTACCTTGCCAAACGGTGAAGCCATGGAAGAGTGGGCGTTATTCCGCCGTGATCATCAGGAAGAAAAGCCGCAGTAACAGTGGTTATTTTTACCTTTAATCAAAACAGGCGCCATTGGCGCCTGTTTTGTTATTAAGTAAACTGAAAATCTTAATTGGCTAAGTGTTCAGCGCGCCAGATTTTGCGCTTAGCGGCCGACTGAAAGCTCCACGCTAAGACCCGCGTAATTTTATTGCCTTGCTGCATTTCAATCGTCTTCACTGTATCGACGTTCAACTGTGCTAAGGCTTGATAACAAGGTTTCAGGTTTTCTTGCTTCGACACTAGGCTAGTGAACCACAGGCATTGGTCTGCAAACATCTGACTCTCACGGATCATGGTCGCCAAGAACTGTCGCTCTCCACCTTGGCACCAAAGCTCTGCCGCTTGGCCGCCGAAATTCAGCTTAGGTGCAGCCTTTACTGAGCTCCCCCGATTAAGCTGTAGATTATTCACCTTACGCTTTGTACCTTCGCTCGCTTCGGCCATAGAGGCATGAAATGGAGGATTACACAGGGTGAGCTCAAAATGCTCTTCGGGCTGAACAATTCCCTTGAAGACCGCCTTGTCATCCGGCTGTAATCGTAAACTTATCCGCCCTTGCAGCACTGGATTTTGCTCGATAATACTCTGCACATTGGTGAGAGAATGGGCATTGATATCCGAGGCAACATATTGCCAGCCGTACACTTGGCAGCCCAATATGGGATAAATACCGTTTGCGCCTGTGCCAATATCCAGCACCCTCACCTTATCCATGGCACATGACTTATCGCCTTCGGCTAACAGATCTGCCACGTAATGCACATAATCGACGCGACCGGGAATAGGGGGACAAAGTGCTCCCTGAGGAATATCCCAAGAACCAACTCCATAGTGATGTTTGAGTAGCGCCGCATTGAGGGTTTTAACTGCCAGCGGGTCGGCAAAATCTATCGATAGCGCGCCATAGGGCGTGGGCCGCACAAAGGTTTTCAGCTGAGGGAATGCACTGATTAGCGCTGGAAAATCATAGCCATTCAAGTGGGCATTACGCGGATGCAGGGCTTTTTTGATTTCAGCTCTGGGTTTGTCTTTGCTTGGCTTTGCTCTGCCTTCAGGTTTAGCCTGCTTGGGTGCTTTAACTTTTTGGCGGATGTTAACTGCACGGGTTGCGGTTTTCGCAGTCGCTGATGGAACGGATTTCACGGCAGGTTTTGACATAGCAGCTCTTGTAACGCAATGGGCCGAAATAAGTCAGCCCATAGAATAGGACAATGAATTAATCGTACAGATAAGAGGTAAAGAGTAAGTTTACAATCAAGGCTTTACCCGCTTCTTTGGTGAGCAGATTATTGACCATATCGAAGCACTCACGACGGATTTCTTCACGGCCAGTGAGTGACTTAATCTTTTCTTCCGATTGATTACCTAATACTTCCACAATCGCGGCGCGTAATAGCGGATCGTGACGCTCAACTGTGACCAAATCATCTGGGCTCTTAACCATTAACTCGACGCTGATCTTCACAAACCCTAATTTCTTACGGTTAGAAATGTAGTTAGTGACGATTTCAGGCTCAAAACCATAGTAGGCGTACTCCCCCGTAGGCGTCGCCGCAGGTGCCGCTTCTTTTTCATCGGCCGCATAAACACTGAAAACACTGGTAAACAGGATCAGACAGACTGAGAGTAATTTTTTCATAGCGGCTTACGGCTCCCTAAAAACAATAATGGTAATGGAAGAAACTTCCCAATCTATCTGCTCGCGTCGCGACATGCTAGACTGCCGACGTTTGCCTATATTGTAACGAGTATTTAATGAATGTGACTAGCTTAAGCTTCCCCTATGGTGAATCTATTCAGTGGTTTTGTGCCGAAAGCGCCAACAAACTCCCCAAATCGCCCTTGAAAGAATGGTTACTTGCCACTGGCAGCCTAACTCAAAAACTCAAAACTTGCTGCACTCAATTTGAAGTCAAAGTCCTTGGCGAAGGACTGCATGCGCCCTTAGATGGCGAATATCCCCAGCAAGGCTCAGTATGGATCCGCGAAGTGTTACTTTGCCTCGACTCAATCCCTTGGGTGTTTGCCAGAACCTTGATCCCCGAAAAGTTAATGGCCGAGCGCCAAGCGGATTTTTTAGGGCTGGGCACCCGCCCCTTAGGTGAACTACTGTTTAGCCAAGATCATTTTGTCCCTGGCAGAATCGAAGTCGCCAGTTTTGAGACCTGTAGCCGCCTCGCGCATTTAGCCGAAAGTTTAGATCAGAGTGTCGAACATGAACTCTGGGGACGCCGCCGCTATTTTCATCACGGTGAACACGAAATGATCGTCAGTGAAATCTTTCTGCCTGCGGCCGAGCAAGCTATCCGTAAGCTTGAATCCGAGCTTTAGCCAAAGCTGCACTAATGACTGATGACAAATAAAAATGCCTCTAAATTAGAGGCATTTTTGATCTGCTATTACGCGATTCACTTAGCGAATATTTAACTGACGACGCCAAGTCAATAAGCCAAGGAAAGCAAGGCTCAACCAACCTAGACTACCACCGCCAGAACTTTCATTCGCCGGCGGAGTCACCGGAGGTGTGACTGGCGGCGTAACTGGTGCAGTAACGGTCACTGTCAGACTACTAATATCTTTAGTATTTTGCGCATCAGTTACTGTAAGCGTCACAGTATAAGAGCCTGCGCTTGCGTAGGTATGGGTTGGCGAAGCCGCTGCACTTGTGGTGCCATCACCAAAATCCCAAGCGTAGGTTAATGCTCCCGCACCACCATTGACATTACTGGTGAAGTTTACAACTAATTGATTGACTGTATTAGTAAAACTGACTGTTAACGGCGCTACAGCATCAGAATTTGCATTTGCTAACCGAATAACCGCTGTGCTGTTATTACTGGCTTGCGATAGTACCTGCATCGTCAAACCTAACTGCTGCAATACCATACCTGACTGGGGTTGTAGCGGCGCACTGTAATCTAGACTATCATCAAATAAACTGACAGCATCGCGATTATTGTCACCTGCATAGAAGGTTTGTTTTACTGTGCTAAAGGCTGCATCGCGGATTTGTACCTCGGTAGAGCGAGTGCCAATCAGGTTTTGGTCAGCATCAATCACGCCAATCAAGCCATGGCCCGCATGATCCGAGACATTATTGTCACTGTAACCAAAATCTTCTAACCAGACTAATACACCAGGATCAAAACTTGCCACGTTTAAGCCAGCATCGACACCGTTATGGCTACGCAGTTGGATAAGATAGCGAGATGCTGGCCCAGGACGTGAGTCCTTAATCCGACTATAACCATAGAACGTCACTTTATCCGCAACTTCGGCGTTATCACTATAGAACTCAGTGGTATTTTGTTTAACGCTGATGTTATCGAGGGTGATCCCTGACCCTCCGGTATAGTCATCGGTGACATAATTGATCTCGACCGCAATCGTTTTCCCTGAATAGGCAGATAAATCATACTCTAACGTTACCCAAGCATCATTGCCTTCCGCCTGAGCAATCGCAGACGACTCGCCAGTAATAATATGACGAGCGCTATTTACCCCATTGTTAAACTTAGTGTAATTACCCGCAATAGCCTCACCATCCACTTTCACTTGCATGTAGTCATAGTCACGTTCAATACTCCAACTGGCTTTCATACTCAGGATCAGTTTATCTGTCGTGACTGCGGGCAAAGTAACATTGAAATTCATGCTGTTATTCAGCATATCCCCTTGACCAGAATAATACTGATAACTGCCCTGATAAGGTGTTTTAAAGGGGATTGGCGTTGGAGGAAGTGGAATGGAGATCTGGTTAACCGCCTGATGATTAACCGCCTCATTCAAGGTCACATCCATGCCAGATTTTGGAATACTATCTAAACTGATTTCACGTTCATTCAACCACTTACCTTTATATCTTTCCTGTAGGTAAGAGCGCGCATAGGGACTAAAGCCACTCGGCTGGGCACCAGCGATAGCGCCAGCCCAACTTCCACCAGACATCAAAGACCATAACCCTACAGGCGAGCCGTCTTTATTATCATTTTCAGTGGTATCGTATTCATCTGGCAGACCTAAATCATGGCCAAACTCATGGGTACACACGCCCGTGGCCGCATCGATAGGCTGAATGGTATAACCGAATACTTTTTTATCCGTACCAGGAAGCGCATAGCCATTGGTTGCTTGGTCAACAAAAAATCGATGCGACCAAATTGCACTCGCGCCTAAAGCTCCACCACCGGCTTCTTCACCTATGCTAGAGTGGAAAATCATCACATGGTCGATAATGCCATCGGGCTCGTTGTAATTACCGTTGTTGTTCAAATCATTTTGGTCTTCAACATCATAGCTAGCCAACTCTGCAGGAGACATATTCGCGACGGCTTGAGATACGGCTTCTTTTACCAATTGTTCGACCTGTGAATCACTACGAGTATCTGGATCATTAGCACCATAGTATTCGGCATTTTGTGAGGCGGGATACCAACCCTTTACGTCCCCAGTGAAGGAGAAAGTTTGCCCAGAAACCGCTTGATAATATTGATAGCCCGAATCTAACGTCTGCCCCTGTGGACCGTTAAAGCCTGTCGTCGAAAAGAGTAATGCCTTGTAGTGGGACGCAGGATAACTTGGGTAATACATGGCTGTATCGCCCGCACTTAAGCCATTGTTATCATGTTTTAAATCAGGGAAATCCACTAATACAGTGAGTACTTTAACGGTTTTTTTTACATCCGCATCAACCAGCAAACGCTGTGCGGGTGAGCGCATCATTTGCGATGACTTCGCTCTTTGCAGACGCGCATGCTCGGCTTCAACTTCGATGCGCGGCGCCTTAGGTTGAGTCAAGGTGGCACGATGAATATACGCTTCTATCGCTTCCTGCTTGACGCTATCACTGGCATCGGCGGCCACTTCGCCACGTTTAATCAACCAATATAAAATTCGATCTTTATTAATCACACCCGCATCTGCAGGCGTATGATTCGGAGCCGCAATACTCGCGCCGCTAATCAATGCCAACATCAGTCCAAACGCTGTCACGCCTTTTGCACTTCGCATTTTTAACATCCTTACTGTAACAGCCAACGCCATTCTATTTATTAAGACTAGTGTCTCTTTGTATTAAGACAAATTTGCCTTTATGAGTCATCTACTCAGGGTTTATCTATCTCAAGATAGAGAGACAGAGTTTTTGACATTATCAGCACTGCGTTGAAGTAACAACTTGATACATTACTTCGCTGGCACGATTTACACTTTTGTCAGCGTTTATTCAGCAAACCTCTATGCTGAGGGCATTCCAGCCAAATCCCTGCCATAAAAAAACCGCATTAACAGCGTTAATGCGGTTTCGTTTTAAGCGAGCGAGATAAATTTAGCCGGCGGTTTTTAGATAATTTGAAATACCGTCGAGGAACATTTGTACTGAGATCATGACCAATACCATGCCCATCAAACGCTCAACCGCAGTGAGGCCTTTTTCACCCAGCACACGGGTGAAGAGTTTATAAAACATTAAGATCACTGCGCTTGCCCCCCAAGCAGACACTAATGCTATGGTCCAATCGCCCATGCGTGAGCTATCTGTGTGTGCCAGTAGAATCAAAGCGGCAAGAATCGATGGACCTGCCATCAAGGGAATGGCCATAGGCACGATAAATGGCTCTTCTCCCGCGGCTAATCCAACGACACCACCGGGTTGGGGGAAAATCATTTTAATCGCGATAAGAAACAGAATAATCCCGCCCGCGATACTCACAGACTCAGAGCGAAGATTTAAGAAACTTAAGATAGCCTCACCCGCATAAAGGAAAGACAGCATGATCACTAAGGCGAAGAGTAACTCGCGGATCAATACCTTACGACGTTTCTTGGGATCGATATGCCGTAGAATCGACGCAAAAATCGGCAAATTCCCCAGGGGGTCCATGATCAAAAACAACATTACCGCAGCAGAAAATATATCCATTTAACGTATCAACACCCAAGCCAACATAAGCCCATATTATATACCCAAACAACCTGAAGATGCAGGATTCAGCGGGAATGTAACGCACTTTAGGCAAGGCGGTTATTTGCGGACCTAGTGGGCTAAGTTAAAAATAACCAACACGGCATAAAGTACGTTACAACCCGCCGGAACGGAGCGCCTAGGGAGCTCCACTTCCGTGTTGCAACAATTCAAAAGGTGGCCGACATTCTGTCATTGATGCGCCTTGAATTGAAGCACCCTCGGCGCTCTGAAACTCGTATCTTCAGGTAGCTTGGGTATAGTACCTTTTCTCGATGTTGAACTGAAAATTTCTCCGCTAAATGGCTAAAGTGAATAAAATTCGCCCCCGAAAATCCCAGCGCAAAATGTCAGTTTGGTAAATTGCCAGCAAGTCACTGCTCACTTTGACTTACAGCTGGTATACTATGGCGTTTTTTCAGCAAATTTCCGTGGAATCCATGCTCTATCTTCTTGCTAGCTGTATCGCACTCTTAATTGGACCACTGTTTTATCGCTACTTTTCATCGGGCAGCGGATTACAGAAGGGGCTCGATGGCTTTATATTCGTCTCATTAGGCGGATTAGTGCTGATCCACATCTTGCCAGAGCTACTTCAGCATGGCGGTTTGTTAGCCGTAGTCTTTGTATTCCTAGGTATCTGGGGACCGACCGCTAGCGAGCGCCTTTTCCACCGTTATTCAGAAATCACCCATAATCTCACCTTATCCCTAGGGATTGGCGGCTTGCTACTGCACACCATCACAGACGGTGGCGCTATGGTATTGGCGCAGCAAGATGGCAATTCGATTTTACTCGCACTCGGGGTCATTATGCATCGCCTCCCCGTCGGCCTCGCCATTTGGTGGTTACTCAAACCTCAAGTCGGCACCCGCTGGGCTAGCTTAGTGCTGGTCGCTATGATGCTGCTTACGGGTGTAGGTTACTTTGCAGGCGAGCAATTAATCACTCAGCTCAGTTTAGAGAATACCGTTTATTTACAAGCGTTTGTTACCGGTTCTATTTTGCATGTGGTGCTACATCAACCCCACGGTCAACACGATACCGACAAGCAAGGCAAATACGAATACCAAGCTGGCATAGGTAGTTTGCTCGGCATAGGCTTGCTCGTGATGCTGCTATTAATGGATTCTGGCGGCCACGAACATGCCCACCATGATCACAGCACAGAACAATTAATGACTTGGCTACTGACACTCGCGCCCATATTACTGCTGAGCTATGGTGCGGCTGCGCTGCGCTTCAAATTCGGTTTAACACCGCAGGATAGCAGCTTAGCCCGCCGCTGGTTTCAACGCTTAGCGGGGCCAGAAGCCTTAGTGATCACCGCCCTGTTACTCGGTCCTTGGCTAGCGTTATTCCAGTTACTTGTGGTCTTTATTCTTAGCGCTTATTTAAGCCACGCTAACGTTACTATTACCGATCCACACACTAAATTACCTAACAATGCCCTGCGTTTCGGCTTTGCACATTTAGTCGATCGCAGCGCACCGTGGATTTTACTCAGCCTAGTCCTAGTGAATTTAATCGGCCATCCTTCGGTGCCATTAAGCAATCCGCTGCTGCAGGTTATAGTGCTGTTGCTCGTATTTTTACCTATGCGTTTCTGCAACTTAGGCGCAGCGGTGCTGGCTCTTGCACTGGCCTATAGTGGCTGGAGCCCTATCGCGATTATCATGCCGCTGATTGCCGCACCAGTGCTTAACATAGCGCAGCTTAAGTTAATGACATGGCCACAAAGGGCAATATTACTGAGTATTATTGCGCTGAGTTTAGTCGCTGCACTGCGTCTACCACTGTGGTTCTCGCTGTTCACTTTACCGGAAGTGGTGAACTTAATCGCGCTGCTGATCCTGTCGGGATTATTTGCCGCCAGCTTACTACGCTTAGGCCCACGTAAATTTTTACGCCGCTTAATGCTGAGCAAGCCGGTAGCGAACTCGCATAGTCATTCACACGCGCATGGACATTCCCACGAACATGCTCATAGCCATAGCGCTTCGCACGCATCTGTTCAAAGCACGACTGAAATACCTAGTGCCCATGATCATTCCGATGAACATACACACGAAAAAGCAAAAGCGGATAAGCACTCGCACCACTAACACTGTTCATTTGTGAGCAGACAGGCTAAGTTAATCTACCTTTGGATTAATTTAGCCTGCTATGTGCATACTCTTTGTCGCCATTAATGCCCATCCTAAGTATCCCTTAATCATCTGTGCCAACCGTGATGAGTTTCACCATAGACCGACCGCGCCAGCACACTTTTGGCCACCGGAAGAAAACATACTCGCAGGAAAAGATCTGCAGGCGGGCGGCACTTGGTTTGGGGTGAATAAGCAGGGACAAGTCGCCGCTGTGACGAATTTACGCGTACCGCAAAAGCCCCCACAAGCCATGCGTAGTCGTGGTGAACTCATCACTATGACACTCAACTCTGGGTCGCTCGTGTGCCCGAATTGGCTCGTTGAGCACAGTGACAATTATCAACCATTCAATCTCATCTTCGGCCAAGGTACTGACTTATATTGTTTTAACAGCATCAATAAAGACACAGTTAAACTCGCCGATGGGTTTCATGCCATTAGCAATGGCGCACTCGATGATATTTGGCCGAAAATGGCGAAGGGACAACAAGCGCTAGAAACCTTGATAAGTCAGTCAGACAACCTAGAAGTGCAAGCGCTGTTACAGCTGATGAAAGACGACTCCCAACCACAAGATAATGAATTGCCGAACACGGGAGTGGGGATAGAGTGGGAACGGCGCTTAGCCGCAATTTATATTCGTCACCCCGACTATGGTACGCGCTCCACCAGCATTCTACTTGAGGATACTGAGGGCGGCATGCATTTCACCGAAGTGAGATACGACGGTAAAGGTAGACAGCTCGGACAGCAGGATTTCCATTTAACCTTGCCCGCCGAGCCACCCGCTAAGCCAGACTGTTTACTATCGTAAAGCTCACCTTCAGTGCTGAGTTAAACGCGCACTTTAGTCAGCGCTGTTGTTCAATTAAAGCAGTAGCTTAGTCCGAACTGTGATCCATAGTGATCACCCAGCGATCGTCAATTTTCTCAATCAACAGGGTAAACACGCCCGTTGGAGCATCTTTTATCCGGCGTAAATCCCAGCGCCCAACGACCATAGCGGCGTAATTACTGAGCATTTTGATTTCTTTGATCGTGAACTTCAGCTCACCAAGAGCTTCTTTATTGGGATAATTTTTCTTATAGGCAGCGAGCGTATCCTCCCAACCGAAACGGAACTTACCGTTAGAGACAAAGCGCAATTGCTCGCTCTTCCAGTAACCTTGCATATAAGCATCGAGATCGCCGCGATTCCAGGCGTCTTCTTGGCCTTTGAGCATCTGCGTAATTTCATCCGTCGGCACCGCACTCACATGGAAAGTCACTAAGAGTAAAAGTGCCGCAAAAACACGCTGCCAGCTAACCTTGTTTAATAGTCCATTTTTCAACATAGTATTGTTCCCCCACAATCAGGTTAAACTGTACTATAGCGAATTCAGCACAGACTATCTTGCTAAAGCCAATTTAAAATCTAAAAAAGCTGATGATATTATTAATTTTTCGACTCTGGGCACCGAACTATGTTTACACCACTTTGCCGTTGGCTACTTAAGCTTTCAGGCTGGCAGATAGAAGGCCAACTGCCCGACTGCGCTAAATACATCATCATAGTCGCACCGCATACCAGTAACTGGGACTTCATTGTGGGTATCTTAGCTCGTGGTGCTCTGGGCACTCGCATTCACTTTCTCGGTAAACACCAACTCTTTATCCCGCCTTGGGGCTGGTTCTTCCGCGCCATTGGCGGCAGCCCAGTGGATAGACGCAAAAACAATAACTTAGTCGATGCTGCCGTACAGCTGTTTGAATCGAAAAACGATTATAAGCTAGCGTTGGCGCCCGAAGGCACCCGTAGCCCAGTGACCCGCTGGAAGTGCGGCTTCTACCATATTGCCTGCAAGGCTCACGTACCTATCACTCCTGTTGGCTTAGACTTTAGCCGCCGCACTGTCGTTATCCGTACGCCATTGCAGCCTAGTGGTGATATCGCGACCGACATGCACGAGATTTTAAGCTTCTATCGCACCATTAAAGGCCGTCATCCTAAGGTGATCCCTGATTTTGTGGCGAGTGCGAAGCATTAATCTTTCCCCCTATTTAGAGCGGCACACATGCAACCCGAAACTTGGTTACTCTATCTCTTGGCCATTGTATTGATTGGGATCTCACCCGGCCCCATCGCTATGTTGTCTATGTCCCACGGGATCCATTTCGGCAAGATGCGCAGCATAGCCACAGGCCTTGGCAGTGTGAGTGCCGCTTTAGTCTTAATGATGGCGTCAGCGGCGGGATTAGGCGCCATTATCAGCACCTCAGAATACGGTTTTACCTTGCTAAAATGGTGCGGTGCAGCCTATTTAGTGTTTTTAGGCATCAAGCTGTTGCTGACCAAGAACCAAGGTCAACCCCTTGAGATCAACCTATCAAAAGGCAAAGGCACGCCAAGGCAACTTTATCAGCAGGCGTTTCTAGTGGGGATCAGTAATCCCAAGGATTTACTGTTTTTTGCCGCGCTGTTTCCGCAATTTATCAATCTTGCCGCGCCGCAATTACCGCAACTTATGATACTGGCAGCCACTTGGGCAATAGTGGATTTTAGCTTTGTGATGATTTACGCCAGCATGGCCAATGTGCTTGCGCCCAGCCTAAAGGCGAGCAACAAGCTGCATTGGTTTGACAGAACCAGCGGCGGTGTATTTCTTACCTTAGCCGCGATTCTGATCAGTCGAGACTAACCCTCGACCTTCACCGATTTTAAGCTGCGAATATCGTTACCCGTTGGCGCTTGGAAAGCCTGCAGACCAAACTCAGGTAATATTGCAAAAACATGGTCGAAGATATCCGCTTGTATCGCTTCATAAAATGCCCAGCGAGTATCGTTAGTGAAGATATAAATCTCGATCGGTAGACCCTCTGTGGTTGGCGCGAGCTGACGCACCATTAGGGTCATGTCCTTGTGCACTTTATCGTGACGCTGTAGGTATTCCTGCAGGTAAGCGCGGAAGGTGCCGACGTTAGTCAAATGGCGACCATTCACTTTCATATCAAGGTCAGAGACTCTGGCATTCGCCTCGCGGATTTCGTTGATTTTGGCAGGGAAATATTCTTTTAAGCAATTGATCTTACTAAGACGTTCGTGCTCTTCCTCGCTCAAAAACTTAATGCTGTTGATGTCGATATTAACAGCGCGTTTGATCCTTCGCCCACCCGACTCAGACATGCCCCGCCAGTTGCGAAATGCATCCGACACTAAGGCATAGGCGGGGATCATAGTGATGGTTTTGTCCCAGTTACGCACTTTAACTGTGGTCAGCGAGACTTCTTCTACCGCACCGTCGGCGCCGTATTTGTCCATCTGGATCCAGTCGCCCTTGCTCACCATACGGTTAGCCGCTAACTGAATGCCCGCCACGAAACCTAAGATAGTGTCGCGGAACACTAACATCACAAAACCCGTCGCCACACCTAAGCCGCTGAGGAAGTACACAGGCGACTGATCGGCCAAGATGGAGATAGATACGATAATACCGACAAAGAATAAAAACAGCTTAGTTAACTGCACAAAGCTTTTAACGGGTAAACGCCGACTCACCAGATTCACATCTGAAATTTCATCGACCGCATCTAAACCCGCATAAATAGCGCGGATCATCAGCACCACCAGCCAAATACTCAGCAGCCGATCGACTAAATTACTTAAGATTTGATGTTCGGTTAAGGCGATGGGCACTAATAGATTGAGCACGATTGCAGGCACTAGCATGGCCAGCTTTTCGAGCACCTTGTAACGCATGAACACATCGTCCCAAGTGACTTTGGAGCGCAGGATCACCATGTTGACCGCACGTATGACCACGCGTCGAACAATGAAATAAGCAATGCCCGCGAGCAGTAAGCAGGCAATGATCATGATGCTGGTTGATATGCCGTCCGAGGGTTGGCTATCAATCCCAAAACCCGCTAGCCATGCCGAAATTTCGAGCCTTATTTCCTGATCCACAATTCCACTCCAACGTAGGCGCTAGCGCAACAAACCCATACAAAGGTAACCGCCGAGTTGACCTCGGTTAATGTCACCCTAGAAAATACTGATATCCAAACACAATAAATTTACAAACACTTATTTTAAAAGAAATTTTAGCATTTTGAATTGACCGAGCACAAAGGAAAATGAACAATCTTCAACCTGTTCCCAAGGAAATCATCCCATGAGTCGTTATTCATCTATGCTAGCCTGTCTTAGCTTTGGACTATTGAACCTAAGCCAACCACTTCAAGCTGCCGAATATAGCACTTCGAAGCCATTGGTGATGTCAGATAAATCAGAGAAAACCGCCAATCCTTCTTATATCGCCCTCATGCTGGATTACGTTCCCGCCGCAGACAATCTCTACGGCATTACATTAGCACCCTATCATTTCGATAATAATTACCAGCAATGGGGCTATTACCTCGGCTATGCCCGCAGCCGAGAAACCGATGTAATAGTGCCAGAACCAGCGCTGTCATATCGCCAAGAAAGCCTCTTTCGCTTAGGGTTAAGCTACAGCCTCACTGCCGACTTAAGCTTTTATGCGGGCGGCAGCGGCTATATCAGCACTGTGTCTTACACGAATAATATTTCACCCAAAATTGTCGATGGCAAACCCACATGGGAAGAAGATAAAACCACCCGTTGGGGCGCAGAAGCTGGGCTAAGATACCGCATTACAGAACATTTCATCCTGAGCGCGGGCTATAACTCCAGTACAGAATCCACAGTTTTGAGCATAGGTTACGCGGGCTAAGCCTAATGCTTATCCAAACGACTGAGCCTAGGCGACTTATTGGGTTAGCTCGGCTCGCGCCTTAGCAAGCTCCAATTCCACTTCGGCGACCTTATTGCGTTTCTTATTGATTTTATCCATAGAACGACCTTCTTCTATGGCTTTAGCCAACTCGTTTTGGCGCTCAGTCAGTTTTTCTTCTAAAGCCGCAACTTTAGCGACGCGCTCGGCATATAAACTGTCGTCATCACAATGGGTTGAGACTTCGTCATAGGCCTTTTCGAGCCCGTCAACTTTATGTTTATTACCCGCTGCTTTGGCTTGGGCTAGTTCAGCACTGATGGCTTCTAACTTAGCCGCGCAGCCGACTTTAGGGGCTTCATCGGCCCATGCTGCCGCGCTCAATGCCAAGCTAATAACGACGCCATAAATTCCATGTTTAATCTGCATATTAATCTCCTCTCGCTTAATTCATTGATCATTGCCGCTATCTGACTGTGTCCTGTCACCGCGCTATCAATATAGTGCCACACTCAGTGAACTCAATCTGTATTCGAGTCAGTATCTTCCAGCTAAATCCACTTTATTCTTCAAAACACGACTTAGACAGTGACTAATATGCGGCAAATTGTTTATGTTAGGGCAGAATATTGACTCAGACGGATATCGGAGCCAGAAAATTAATGCAAACTTCATTACGCCTTAGCGCACTTAGCTCATTGTTATTGCTAACATCATCGGTTATGGCCGTCGACGTAGCTCAAATCACCCTAGAAAATGGCGCCCAAGTCAGACTCAAAGACGACTTTACCTGGGAATATGTGATCACAGAAACCAAAGCTGCGCCCAATGCCTTAGCAGCGACGGCAGTGAGCACCTCAAGCAATATTGCCAGCGTCCCAAGTGTTGCTCTCGCCACTCAAACTGTGGCTGCGCCTATTACCACCTTGACTGCCACCGCAATTGCCCAACCTGAGCTACTAGGCTCAACCGGTAAAGATGGCATCAAAGTCAGCTTTGCCGAAGGTCAATGGAAAGGCGATAAACTTGGACTCAGTTTCGATCTTGCCAGTACCAGCAATGAGCACGTGACCTTAGTCGAAGTCGAGGCCAGCTTCTTCGCCGATAATGGTACTTTATTAAAAACCGAAAAACTCGAAGTCTGGGAAGCCATTTTCCGCATGCCAGAAACCTATCTGCGCAAGGGCGAGCAGCGCAAAAGCAGCGTGATTTGGGTCGAAGGTATAGATAAAGCCCAATGGCAGAAGCAGCTAATTAACCTCAAAATCACCGAAATTAACTCCCGCTAACACGGCGAATAAGTAAGGGATTGCGAGCCAGTTTTCAATCCCTTATCAGTACTTTTAGCGAATGTTATTGCTTTGTAGTGCTAGAGTTCAGGTAGAATAACCACACACTAACGCCCTTATTTTGAGCTCACAAGCAAGATGCATAATCTGATATCCAATCCAGCATTGTACCTTGCTGCTACGCTCTGTAGTCTCAGCCCCTTGTGCTTAGCCGATACGGTTTTCTTGCTCAATGGCGATAAAATTAGCGGTGAAATCAAAGAATTCAACGATCAAGATTTAATCATCAAAACCAGCTATGCCCCTAAGATTGCCATTCAGCGCAGTGCTATTCTCAGTTTTGAAGTCTCAACGCCTAAACCTTGGAGTGTCGGCCGCTCAATACAGGACATCAGTATTCAGGCTTCTGAACAACATGGCATGGTATTGATTAATCACCAACAAACCCCAGTGGATGAGCTGAGATTTTCCCAACACTATACGGACTCAGCTTGGAATTATAACGGCAGCGTAGAAACCACACTCGATGTCACTAAAAACAAGAAAAATAGTCAGAAGCTACATATCAAAGGCGATATCACAGCGGAAACCTTGCAATGGCGACACACTATTAAGACCGAAGTACGCTACGAAACCGAAGATGATTTAACTAAGCGCAATACCCTCGAAGGACACTACTCCTTAGACTATCTAATCAATGAGCATTGGCTGTTACGGCAGGAAAATTTTTATCAAGAGGACAAACTCGGCACAGATACCCATAGCTTCTATGCCGCACTCGGCCCAGGTTATCGTTTTTGGGGTGCGGGCCGTGACAAACTCGATTTTGTCGTAACCTACAACCATTTTTGGCTTGGACAACAGTCTTTTAAGCTAGAGCTTAACGCTTGGGCAGCATCGCTTAATTATAAACAATATTGGTTTGATGGCATTTTAGAGTCCTACGCCGATCTGCAAATTGCCTTCCCAGATATACCAGCGATTGATTACATCTCAAACTCGACCGTTGGACTTAAATATCTGCTCACTCAGCGGATTTATTTGTCATTTAAATATGACTTCAACGACACTCAAACAGTGATAGGTAATACCAGAGATACCAGTTACACCTTAGGATTAGGGGTAAACTTCTAATCCTGAATCCTGATACGCTAACCTGTACGCCATAGGATGCCCATCATTCAATTGCAGTAAATCCCATAAGTTACCGTAGAGATCTTTAAACACAGCGACTGTGCCATAGTCTTGCTCTTGTGGCTCGCGCGCAAATTCGACGCCATCGGCGACCATGCGGCGATAATCACGCCAAAAGTCATCAGTATTCAAGAATAAGAACACCCGACCACCCGCCTGATTACCGATAAAATCGAACTGCTCTGGCTTAGAAGCCCGGGCTAACAAAATAGACGCGCCCTTAGAACCCGGCGGCGCAACGACGACCCAGCGCTTATCTTGCTCGGCTTGATAAGTGTCCTCGACTAATTCGAATTTTAATTTATTAACATAAAAATCAATCGCCTCATCGTAATCTCTTACGACTAAGGCGATATGCACTAGAGCTTGTTTCATGGCAACCTTAAATCAATCCTATTTGGTCACCAGTTTACACGTCATTTCTGGCGCTTCGAAGCCCCAAACCACTTTCGCTTCGCCTTGATGTTCCCAAAGACTTTCATTGCGGCCTTGATACTTAGCACCACTGCCGCTGGGTTGTGCAAACATCAATGAAGTACTATCACCATGTTCAGCAATTAGAGTCGCGGGTTCGGTTTTAAAATAAGTTACTACGACTTCATTAGCAGGACTGCCGTCACAGGCATAAAACACTGGGCCGGTCATATCGACTAAACGGTACTGCGCCTGCAGTTCGGCAATACGGGTTTGATAGCTAGCTTCAATACACGCGTGTTTATCCTCGCTCTTCCAGCACTCATTACGGCCTTTCACCCAACCACGCTGCATCGCTTTTAAAGTCGGTGGCTGTTCATTTTTTGCTTTTTCAAGCGCTTGGCTGTAAACCTCAGCTAACTGATTATCGAGTTGGCTCAGTCCCGCATCCTTACAAACCATAGCTTCGATACTGCCCGCATTGACTTTTGCGCAGTCAAAGGAAGGCGCATCGGCCGCCATGGCGCCTGTACTTAACGAACTCACCATCACAACGGCGGTGCAATACCTAGTGAAGCCCAGTCGATTATTCAACATCTTATTGATTAACTTTACCATCTCAATTCCTTTATATTCTGTGGTTTACTTCAACGCTTGCCATAGCTAACCCTAGATCGGCTTAACCTAACCTGACTCAAAGAGTCATGCCTTAAATTGCATTCAAAATAGTGTAAAAATCGTGATTAAATTCACCTTTATCTCGACCCCACAAGCACTTCATTCTAGTGCTAACAATCAAATTCGGCGAAAGAAATACATCGACTTAGCCACCCGTGTCCACCAGCTTGAACGGACACATTAGCGGACACTCTTACGCCTTCTCGGCAACAATGCGCGGACACTTAAACAATTATTACATTGATAAGTAAGATTAAATTTTTATGGCACAGATTCTGCTGTGGCAGGTTAATGCAACTCTGGCATAACCCGCCGATCCACACAGCCATACAAGGAAACACTATGAATACGCGCACTCAACTTATGGGCAGTCTGTTTATTCTCGCTCTGATCCCAACCGCCATTTGGGCGACTCAAACAAAGAGCCAAGCAACGAGCAGCAGTGCCGATGGAGGTATATCAGTCATCAGCAAATCGGTGCTCAGCCAAAGTCAGCCAGATTTCTCATGGATTTATGTTCAGCAAGATGGCGAAATGACTATTGGCGCTGGTCACAGTGACGATTGGGAGCAACTTGAACGCCAAGGTAATCCTTATCATACCGATTACCTATGGGTGAAAAAAGCAGGCACGCCTTATGTCATCACAGATCCCGCCATAGTGGCGCAAATAAAAACCGCCATCATGCCCATGCAGCAACAGGGTGAGAAAATGAAAGTGTTAGGCGAACAGATGCAGCAAAAAGGCGACGCGATCAACAGCCAAACTCAGCAACTTCTACTCAATATTGCGGCCGATAGAGAAGATCCTCAGATACAGATGGAGATCGACAACCTGAGCACATCAATGGATATGCTTAGTCAACAAATGGATGAGCTAAGCAAAGTTCATGAAAGCCTTTCCAATACCGCAGAGAAGCAAATTGTCAGCCTCGCTCAAGCAGCCATTAAAGCGGGCACGGCGATAAAGGCACCTTAACCGCCTTTGAAAACAGCCAGCACATTTGCCAACAGGCTAAAAGCCGCAAGATCCTGACACAAGCTTCCTACCCCAGTTGCGCTTAATGCTGATTTAACCGAATCACAGAACGGTTAATTTTGGCATTACGCGTGATAGTGGTTGAATTTTCGAGCGAAATTGACTATTTTCACGCCGCTTGTCACTTCACTAGGAAAAGGATCAACATGGAACAAGTTATTACCCCAACCGCAGGGAAAGATAATCCCATCCAAATGACAGATATTGTCTATTCGAAGGAAAAATCGCTGTTCACTCTGTTAGCGATTATCTCAGGGATCGTCTGGGCAGCATTGATCATAGGTACTTTGGGCATGGCCCTGCTCTATGTGTTGATGTTTTTCATTATTTATCTTTTCAGCCACTCCGCTTTTATTAGCTACCTAAAAGGGACGGCTGTCGAAATCAATGCTGAGCAATTCCCTGAATTACATAAACAATATTTAGCATGCTGCGATCGTTTAGAAATGAAAGAGCCACCACGAGCTTACTTGTTGGCCGCCGATGGCATGCTCAACGCGCTGGCAACCCGCTTCCTCGGCCGTAACTATATAGTGCTATTTTCATCGATTGTGGATGCGCTTGAGTCCGATAAAGATGCACTTAACTTCTATATCGGCCACGAATTAGGCCATATTCGTCGCAATCATATTGGCAAGGCCCCCTTTTTAGTCTTCGCCACTTGGTTGCCTTTAGTGGGTGCGGCTTATTCTCGCGCCTGCGAATATACCTGCGATCTCCACGGGTTACGTTGCTGCAACAGCTTACATTCTGCCACCAATGCCGTCGCCGTATTAGCCGCTGGCGTAGAGCAATGGAAACGTATGAATGTGGATCAATATATCCGCCAAGCTCGCGAATCGAGTGGTTTTTGGATGTCACTGCACGAGCTTAACGGCAGCTATCCTTGGCTGACTAAACGTATGGCAAGAGTCGACGCCAAAGCGCAGGGAACGGAATACACGCCGCCATCACGCAGTGCATGGGCATTTGTATTTAGCCTCTTTATGCCACGCATGGGCACAGCAGGCGGTGGACTCATTATTTTTGCTGCGATTATTGGTGTTGCCGCCGCAGTTGCGTTGCCAGCGTACAAGCAATATCAAGAAAAGATGAGTGCCGCCACGAGTTATGAAGCCCCGGCCGCAACCGAAGCGACACCAGCAGCTATGACTGTGCCTGACGCAACACTCGCCATTGCCAGTATCGATCAGCAGCACCAAGCATTAACGCCGATCACCGACATCTTAGCCGGTTACTATCAAACCAACAAAGCTTGGCCAACCGAATTGGATGTGCTTGGACTCACGGACGAGCAGATTGCGAAATTTAATTTGTACACAGATGGCATAGTCGGCTTTGTCGGAGGCGAAGCCCTCGGTGATTATCAAGGCTACGAAGTCTATCTATCGCCACAAGTTGATGAGCAAAGCAATATCACTTGGGTATGCAGCAGTAGCGACATTCCCGACGAATATCTGCCAATAGATTGCCAAGGCTAAGCCTGAGTTAACTCGGTTAGATATCGACTACAGGAAACTTTTCAAAAGGAAGTTAATTGTATTTCCAAAGGAAATAGAAAAAGGCACAAACTTATGTTTGTGCCTTTTTCAGTTTTACGCCTCAGTGAAAATCAGTCACTAACGCTGGATCAGATAACGAATCGTTGGTCCATTCTGCTCAATTTCTAACACTTTATAGCCATGATTTTTAGCATCGAGAGGAATATTATTGATGGACTGCGGACAGTCACTGATCACCTCGAGAATTTCACCGGGCTTTAACTTAGGCATAGCTTCAAGGGTGGCCACAGCAGGATAAGGGCAAGGTTCCCCCACCATATCGAGTTGATAATCTGGAACATATTGATTCATTACGCCGCCTCCGCTAGCAATTGTTCATCACGCTTCGCCTTGCGAGCAAAGAAACGTTTTTCCCATAACAACATAGCGCCAAAGGAAAGTCCCAGCAGCACATAGGTCAGCAATAAACCGCCTTTATCACCAAAGCTGGTTAATAAATTCACTTTGTCCCAGTTGGTCGCTAAAGGTTGAGCTAGGTCATCCCAGTAATACGCCAGTAAAGTCGAACCTAACACGTTGCCTAAACCGACCCACCAGAAATGCACTTGGCCTTCAACTGCACGGTACATCCAGCCCGTTTCACAACCACCAGCAAGCACAATACCAAAACCAAACAGCAAGCCGCCGATCACCGCATTAGGACCCGCCCACATGATTTTGGGGGGCACACCCAGTTGCACATAGCTGTAAATGCCTATCGCACTGACCGCCATACCTAAGATAATGGCCTTCGCCATGTGAGTACGACCAGTGATCCACATATCGCGGAACGCTGAGGTAAAGCAGATTTGTGCCCGTTCAATTAACAGACCAAATCCGACTCCGCAAAGCATAGCTATGCCGAGTTTAGGCGCATTGAACATAGTCAATAAGCCCCAACCGACGATGCCGACAAACACTAACATACCGATGCGGAAACGACGTCGAGCCTGATTTTCATCCTGCTTAATCGAAGTCGCTTTATTTACCTTCTTCAGCTTAACCGGAATACGGAACATAGGCAGTAAGGTAAATCTTGCACCAAAGTAAGAGCCCGCAGCGGTCGCCAGAGCAAAGAACCAAGCATGCAAAGAGAACTGCGGAATACCCGTGAAGAAGGCTGCAAGGTTACAACCCATAGCCAAACGCGCACCAAAGCCAGCAATAATGCCGCCGATCAGTGCCTGAGCAATACGGATACGGCTCTGTGGCATACGCAATTTGACGTTATTGGCCCAGAGTGCCGCCGCAATACAGCCACCAAACATACCGATGATCATCATGCCGTCGATGCGATCTAAAGGAGATCCCTGTAAACCTATCACTTTGAAATAACCCCAGGTTTCAGGCTCTGCACCTAAAAACTGCATCAAATGTCCGCCCCAACGGGTAAATTCCCCCGTCACCGCCCAGAAGGTGCCAGTTAAGCCAAAATAGTAAGTAGAAAGGATACCGGCGGCAATTACCGCGGGCATAGGCGCCCAAAAACGGACTAAATATTCTTGTTTAAATTGTTGCCATGTCATGTCATTACCCTAATGAACGAGACTATAAAAAAATAAGCACAATGCGCTTATAACCTTTATGCCACAATGATTTAGGTTGTTATATACAACGCCAATCTTAAGTGGCCTCACGCTTAAATGGCTTTGGCTAAGCTAGCGCAGTGCTGTCCCAACAGTCGATAACCGTGGGTGTAGAGCGCTGCCCTGCCATTGCGGCAAAAACCGATAAGCGTGATATTGCTTTTCTCTGCTAATTCCAACGCCAGTGAAGTCACGGCGGACATAGCAAACAGAATTTGGATATTGGCACTGGCGGCCTTTTGCACCATTTCGAAACTGGCACGGCTGGTGAGCAATACGGCGACAGGACGCTGTGCCTTACACATTGAGAATCCGCCGATTAATTTATCCAGTGCAATGTGCCGACCAATGTCTTCAAAGGCGGCGATGATTTGTCCATCTTGATCTAAGCCCATGGCCGCATGCGTTGCACCCGTGAGCTTAAAATGTTGTTGATTATCTTTGACTTGTTCGAGGGCAAACTGCAGGTGATCGATATTAAATCTGGCGTCCGAGTCGACGCGGATAACGGGCTTAACCGCCTCTTCCAACTGAGCCACACCGCAAAGACCACAGCCAGTTCGCCCCGCCATATTGCGCCTGTGCTGCTTGAGTTCCATAAAGCATCTTTGGGTGATTTCCACTTGAATAAGCACGCCTTCGGGAGTGAATTCGAGATCCACGCCTTTAATTTCATTCACATGGGAAACAATCCGCTCCGACAAGGTAAAGCCAATGGCAAACTCTTCGAGGTTTTCGGGGCTGGCTAACATCACAGTGTGTGAAATGCCGTTGTACACCAGTGCCACACGCACCTCGTTGGCGACATAATCGGTCAAATCCGATGCCTGTCCCAGCTCTAACAGGACTACGTTTCTCTCTGTAACCACAGCGTGTGAATGATATTCCATAGCGCCCTCTAAAAACTACAAAACCAAATAAAAACAATTAGTTTGATAACAATTTAAGACTTGTATCACAAACCCATAAACTAAATACGAATCGCCTTGAATCATCTTTACGCATTTTCTACTATCCCTAGGTCTTCTATTGGAAGAACGTCGTCTCCGGTGAGGCGTCCGGATTTCAAATCCGGGTAGGGCTGCCAGCAGTCCTGGGTAGGTTCGACTCCTATGTTCTTCCGCCAATTCTCATGGGAATAAAACAGTTCCCCATCCCGGATCTCCCGACTGTTACTGCGATACTTCCTACGAGTAAAACCACTGCGGTCAAAAAACTCCAACAGCTGAATACTGACCTTACGGCCAAGGCCAATTAGATCCTTAAACTCTGCGGTTTCAAGCTTGCCGTGGGTTTCCACATGCTCACGCACCAAATTGGCGTAATGGCACAACTGCTCGCTCAGCAGATATCTGTCCTTCACCACCGCGGTAATAAAGCCCTGTTGCACCAGTTGAAAGCACAGCAATCTGAGTTTGGCGGGCTCGAGTTCCAGATATTCCCCCATCTCAGTCACCCACACAGGGGACGTTTGCTGCGCCAACCAAGGAGCCAAGCGTTGCCAGCACTGCTGCGCCTCGCTATCGAGGACAATTCTGTGATCCGCCAACTGCAGCAAGGCACCGCGCAGCACCATCTGCCCATCTTGGCAGAGGCTATCGAGCACCTTATTGGCAAGCTCGTTGGGTAATATGCTGTGGCTCATACGTTGCAGACGATTACGCCCAAGCCCTAATTGGTCGGGATGCTGTTGGTGATACTCACGTAACAGCTCGATAAACTGCTGTTTTTCTTGCTCAAGTAACTGAGTCGATAGCCCATAGGTACCGAGACGAGTCAGCCCCGCCTGCGCCAGCATAGCTGCGAGCCCTTCATCGGTTAGCTGCCAGCGCCAACGGATTTCATCAATACTGAGCGCCTCACTCTGGCCGAGTAACGCCAGCACATTCACCGGATTGGAGAGCTTAGCCAGTTGTTGCAACTTGCTGACACGCTCCGGCGTACGCTTCTTACGATTGGGGACTTTTACTGCCAGCACCCGTCCCGCACCCAGCGTTTGCTTGCCGCCAATATGCCTGAGCACTATCGGATCGTCCTGACACAGCAGCAGCGGCTTATCGAGTACAATTTCGGCCAGATAACGCCCCTGCTCATCGGCTTCATCCAGAAGCGATACTCGCCCTAAGGTATGCTCGGCGCCGTGGTGACAATGCACATTTTGCCAATGGCTGATGGGTTCGAAACTGCGAATTTGCACTACGGGTCTGGCGCACAGCTCAGCCTGAGGCAGGTTGCTTAACCAGTCGCCGCGGGCGGGCGCCCTGTGGTTATCGACACCGGTAAGATTTAAGGCGACCCGAGTGCCACTTAAGGCCCTGTGGACTTCCATCCCTTGGCAGTGAATGCCGCGCACCCGTAATTTTGCTTTTTGCCCAGAGCTGTAGAGGCTATCGCCGATACACACACTGCCGCTAATCACAGTGCCAGTGACCACACAGCCGGCGCCTTTAACGCTAAAGGCGCGATCGAGCGTCATCCTAAAGCTGCTGGCATCTTCCGCTTGGGTCGATTGCTGCTCGGCGATCTCTAAAATATGTTGTTTAAGGGTGTCTACCCCCGTATCGCCTGCATCATTCGCGCAAACCTCAAATACGCCACTGGCCTCGATACCGTATTCGGCAAGCAGCGCGATTCCCTCTAGGATCAACTTGGCGGCGGTTTGGTCATCGACCAAATCCCGCTTGGTCAGCACTAAGGTCAAACTTTTTAGCGGTAAAAGCGCGAGGATTTGCAGATGCTCGCGGGTTTGCGGCATCACGCCGTCGTCACAGGCCAACACCAGCAGCGCGTGGCGCACATGGCTCACGCCCACCAGCATGTTATTGATGAATTTTTCATGGCCGGGCACATCGATAAAGGCTAAACGAGAGCCATCTCGCAGTGGCATAAAGGCGTAACCGAGATCGATAGTCATGCCACGGCGTTTTTCTTCGGGGAGCCTGTCGGTGTTCATCCCCGTCAAGGCACGGATCAACGTGCTCTTGCCGTGGTCGACGTGGCCCGCGGTGACCATAATCATAGCTGCACACCTAAGGTGCTGAGTTCAGCCAATAATTCGGCCTCATCATCGATACCCCGCAAGTCGAGACGAAGTTGATCTTGGGTCATTCGACCAATCACAGGCCGCTGCGCCTGCTTAAAATGCTGCTCGAGCAGCGTTAGACTGCCGCCCTCTTGCGCGTTAAAGCACAGGGCGATTGAGGGTAAAAAGGTGTCTGGCTGCGAGCCGCTACCGACTTGGGTTTGGCACTCCACTAGCTCTATGCCATAGCTCGGGGCAAACAGTGGCGCTAAGGCGCGCTGCAGGCGCTCACCAATCTGGCGCAACTCTGCTTGGCTGCGGGCAAACTTGGCCATAATCGGCAGTTCCCGATCTAAGGTTTCGGGGTTGAGATAGTGGATCAGCGTCGCCTCGAGCGCCGCTAGAATCAGCTTGTCGCAGCGCAATGCACGCTTGAGCGGATGACTTTGAAGCTTATTAATTAACGCCTGCTTACCGACAATCAGGCCCGATTGCGGGCCGCCGAGGAGTTTATCGCCAGAGAAGCTAACCAGATCAACCCCATCCGCCAACATGGCTTGGGGGGTTGGCTCTTGTTTTAGGCCAAAACGGCGTAAGTCGGTGAGTGAACCACTGCCAAGATCCGAGATCAGCGCAACCCCACGATCGCGGCAGAGTTGGCCTAATCTGGCCTCATCCACCGAAGCGGTAAAGCCACTGATATGGTAGTTGCTGGTATGCACCTTCATGATGGCAGCGGTATTCTCAGTGATCGCCTGCTCATAGTCCTTGAGGTGAGTACGATTAGTGCTGCCGACCTCCACTAAGGTGCAGCCCGCTTGGCGCATAATGTCAGGAATGCGAAAGGCGCCGCCAATTTCCACCAGCTCGCCGCGGGAGACGATCACTTCTTTACCCGCTGCGACCGCCGACAACATCAGCAACACAGCGGCGGCGTTGTTATTCACCACGCAGCAGGCTTCAGCCCCTGTTAAGCGCTGGATTAACCCACTAATGGCATTATCCCTATGGCCGCGCTCACCCGCTGCCAACTCAAATTCCAGCGGCGTCGGATAACGCATCACAGAGGTCACGGCACGAATGGCCGCTTCAGACTGCTGGGCGCGGCCAAGATTGGTATGCAGTATGGTTCCCGTGAGGTTCCACACGGGTTTTAGACTATGGCTATAGTCCTTAGACAATTGATCAACCAAATATCCGTTCAATAATGACGGGTTAGCACACCAAGCGGGTAAACGTCGCTCCTGGGCTATCAGCTCACGCGCCGTGCGTAACTGGCTATCCAGCGCCGCCTTTACCGCCGCTTTACCATAGCTTTGCAGCAGGGGCGCCAATATCGCATCGGCGAGCAGACTGTCCATCGACGGCAGCGCGCGGTACAGGGCTTGGGGTGTATCGGGTACTTGGATCATCATTTGTATCATCTTGATAAATATAAGGGGAAGGACTCAGTGAGCCCTTCCCGACTTTGGTTATTGCTCAGTTTCGTGGGCCAGCAGCAATGGATTGACCGTGGTCGCCCCAAAGCCCTTGGCATTTAGCTCACTGTCGAGCATCAAGGTCGCTAAGTCGTCGGCCGCCACATCCATCAGCGGTGACTTTTCAACGAACAGCATCTTAGTGTAACCATGGCATTCGTCGCAGCTCTCGATACGCACCTGCGCATTGGCATCGTCAAATGACCAAAGGGTCATCTCCTTATCCTGACCACAGCTAGTGCAATGGGCACGAATGTAATGCCATTCGCTCTCACACAAACTGCAATGCAGATAACGCAGACCCGCCCTCGGCTCATCCACGATTACGCTCGCGACCGGATGACAACCGCAAATCGGACATAGGCTTTGCTGCGCCACCTTGCGTTGGTCTATTCGTTTGATCACCATAGGCGCCCAGTGGGACCAGTAGACCCCCATCGCCGCCCAGATAAACAAACTGAAGCGCGCAGGCACTGCGCTCATATGTCCCTGACGCAACGCATTGCCCCACGAGGTGAGTTGTTCTGGAGATTGCTGCATCAACAACCGCAGCACTCGCGCCATATCCTCATCCACCTGCGGCAACAAATCACTTAACAGTTGCTGTAGCAGTCCTTGCCAATAGCTATCTGCCTCTGAGCCCAAGCGGGAAAGCGGAGTCGCCTCATCTTTCCCCCAAGCGAGCAGTTGACCGAAGTCAGCCTCCGCCGCCAATCTGGCCTGAATCGCAACCACACGGCGGCATAGCTCAAAGTAGTCGGCCAGCGGCGAGTCCTTGGCCAACGACAACAAACGCTGCGCCCGTCTGTGATACACAGCTTGGGGATCTGCCGCTTTTAACGGTTTTAGTTCCAGCGGCGATTCGCTGCCGGGGACCAGAGGTATCTCGGCTGTATGACTCATTATTTTTTCTCCACGTCCGAATGTTCATCCAACATCACAGGGTGATGTTTGCGGCACCAAGCCTTAGAGACTTTGCCGTAAAGCATGCCCGTGACCGACCCTTCCACCCATGTCGCCATCCAGAAATGCACCATCACAAAAATCAACATGATGAGCGCACAAATGGCGTGCAACAGAATGGCCCAACCCACTACTGTGGCGGAGAAATAGGGCGCAAAATACGGTTGCCACATGATGATCCCCGTCACGGTTAAAGTGACAGACGTCAGCACGAAAGCGCGAAACAATACCTTTTGCCCTGGGTTGTAATGGCCGATAGGCGGGATTTTCTCCTCGTTCTCGAACATCACATCCTTGATGGCGAGCATCCAAGCGAGATCGTGTTTTTCCCATTTGTTGTGTTTGTAGTAACGCACCAACATCAACATCAGCGGTAAGCACATCATCAAGCCCGCAATAGGGTGAATAAACTTCGCCAATTGCGGTGTGCCCGCTATCGCCCCCAACCATTGAAACGACGGATAGAAGAAGGAGAAGCCAGTGAGAAAGGTCACTAGGCCAACTGCGACAATGAACCAATGACAGATGCGATCGAACAGCTTGTGACGCACTATCATTTCTTGCTTATCATGCTTGCTCATTTGTCGGCCTCCTCTTCCTGCTTAGCCTCTTCCTCTGGCGGTTGATAACCCGGCTGGTCCTCTTCCACTATGTTGCGACCGACGGTAATCTTATGCAGACAAGCGACAGCGGCAGTGGCAAGAATGCCCATAGTGCCTAAAGGTTTGACCCAGTCTTGCCACAGAGTCAGTGACAGCGGGATCTGCGGGTTATCCGGCATGTTGTAGCTTTCGGGCTGATTGATATCGTGCAATATCATCATCATACCCGTACCACCTACACCCTCAGGGTTATAGAGTCCTGCCTTAGCGAAGCCCCTTTCCTTCAGTTCTTCGACCCGTTTTTGCGAGTAAAACAACATGTCCTCACGGGTGCCAAAACGCAGCGCCCCTGTGGTACAGGACTTAACACAGGAAGGTTCCAATCCCACGGCCAAACGGTCAGAGCACATAGTGCACTTGTAGGCCTTGTTGTCCTTAGGATCGATTTTGGGCACATCGAAGGGACAAGCACTGGCGCAATAACCGCAGCCGATACACTTGTCCGAATCGAAGTCCACCACACCATTGGCGTGCTGGATAATCGCGCCCGAGGTCGAACAGGCAGTTAAGCAGGCAGGGTCGGCACAGTGCATACAGGCCGAGTGGGTAAATTGCCAACGCAGCTTGTTGCTTTCCATCACCTCATGGAACTCCATCAGGGTCCAACATTGGCCCGATAGCGACATAGGGTTTTGGTAACTACCTTGGAACGTGCCCACTTCTTCCCGTAAATCATTCCACTCAGAACACGCCACTTGGCAGGCTTTACAGCCATTACACTTAGTGGCGTCGAACAGCTTGGCGACCTTTTCTGACGAATTACGCCCCTTTGCCGCAGGCGTCACCGCTGAAGTACCGGAGCGGCGGATAATGTCTTGTGATGCCATAATCAGAGCCCCTTAGCTTTAGTGATGTTAACCAAAAATGCTTTGAACTCAGGCACCTGTGTATTTGCATCCCCCACTTCCGTGGTGAGCACGTTACAGGAGTAACTCTTACGAGTGAGCGCATTATGGCTGCCGTGACGGGGTAACCCGACGGTATGAACTAACTGACCATTCACCTTTAACGGCTGCAGACGTTTAGTCACTAAGGCTTTGGTTTCAATGCTGCCACGTTTAGAGCTGACAGTGACCCAATCCCCATTGGCGATACCTTTTTCTGCCGCCAACATTTCATCGATTTCGACGAAGGTTTCCGGCATAGAAATCGCTGCCAAACGGGCATGAGTAGACCAAAAATTAAAGTGCTCAGTTACACAGTAAGTGGTTGCCACATAAGGGAAGTCCTTATGTGAACCTAAGGTTTCTTTCACACCTGGCAACATACGTACCGCAGGGTTACTGGTCACTTTGTGCAGCGGATTCACTCCAATAGGCGACTCCATCGGCTCGTAGTGCTCAGGGAACGGGCCTTCGGCCAACAACTTAAGGGCGAAGAATCGACCCACACCTTCGGGCTGCATGATGAAGGGGCCAGCGGATTCCTGTGGTGTTAACTTCATGTTGAAGTCGCCCACATCGATACCGTGCCACTTACCGTCAACCCACTCGACGATAGTACGTTTTGGATCCCAAGGTTTACCGTTGATATCGCAAGAAGCGCGGTTATACAGCACACGACGGTTTGCTGGCCATGCGAATGCCCAGCCCGGAGTGACACCTTTACCCGAAGGATCATGGTTGTCGCGGCGAGCCATCAGGTTGCCTTCTTCGGTCCAAGAACCCGCATAAATCCAACAGGCGCTAGCAGTACTACCATCGGCTTTGAGTTCAGAGAAGCTACTGAGCTGACGCTGAGTGACGAGATCCTTACCGTTAAGCTCGCGAGCAACTTCTTCGGCATGCGGCGAGTAAGGATTGTGGTAATCCCAACTTATCGCTTGCACTGGCTCAGGCAATTTACCGCCCTCTTGTTTGTACAGTTCACGCATCGCCATCAAGACGCCGGAGAGGATCTCAGCATCTGGCTTGGCTTCACCCGGCGGGTTAGCGCCCTTCCAATGCCACTGCATCCAACGTCCAGAGTTGACAATGGAACCTTCTTCCTCGGCAAAACACGTCGTCGGTAAGCGGAACACTTCCGTCATGATTTCAGCAGGATTCACCTCGTTGAAGCCATCGGCGTTTTGCCAGAAGGTTGCGGTTTCCGTTGCCAAGGCATCCAGCACCACCATGTACTTAAGATTACTCAGAGCTTTGAGTACCTTATTGCGGTTCGGCATGGAATTAATGGCGTTAACCCCTTGGATAATGTAGCCATTCACTTCACCGTGGAAAGCCATGTCTAAGTGCTTAGTAAAGTCGTACTGTTTATCCCACTTAGGCACCCAGTCATAACCAAAGTCATTTTCAACCGTGGCGTTATCGCCCCAGAAGCTCTTCATTTGTGAAATAAAGAATTTAGGGTAATTTTGCCAATAGTTGGTTTGACCTGGGCGCAAGGCGACAGGCGTGTAACGATCGAGATAGGTCTTAAGATCAGTGTCTTTTTCACTCGGTAACTTCAAGTAACCAGGCAAGCTTTGGCACAATAAACCCATATCGGTCGCGCCTTGCACGTTAGAGTGACCACGCAGTGCGTTAACGCCACCGCCCAACACCCCAATGTTACCCAGCAGCAACTGCACCATAGCCATAGAGCGAATGTTCTGCGCCCCTTTAGTATGGTGAGTCCAACCTAAGGCATACATAAAAGTGGCGGCTCTATCGTGGGTATGAGTGCTGCCAATTTGCTGGCAAACCATCTCATAGTCCGGAATCGGCGTACCGGTAATATTGCTTACTGTTTCAAAGTCATAGCGATCTACATGTTGCTTCATTAAGTTCCACACGCAGCGTGGATGCTCGAAGCTAGGATCGACTTTCGCGTAACCCTGTTCGTCTAACTCGTAGTACCAAGACTCTTTATCGTAGCTATCGGTTTCTTCATCGAAGCCGCTGAACAGACCTTCACTAAAGGAGAAGTCTTCGCGCACTATGTAACTGGCATTGGTATAAGCCTTCACATAGTCGTAGTTCACTTGTTTGGTTTCAATAAGATAGCGGATCACCCCGAGCAGGAAGGCGATATCTGTGCCCGAACGGATCGGCGCATAATAATCGGCCACAGCGGCGCTACGGGTGAAGCGAGGATCGACCACCAAAAGTTTAGCCTTGTTATGTTGCATAGCTTCTGTAACCCAGCCGAATCCGACAGGGTGAGCCTCCGCAGCATTACCGCCCATGATAATGATCAAATTAGAATTTTTAATATCGATCCAGTGGTTGGTCATGGCACCACGTCCAAATGTCGGAGCAAGACTTGCTACCGTTGGAGAGTGTCAGTTACGCGCAATAGTATCGATTGCAACTAGGCCCAGTGCCCGTGCAAATTTCTGGGTGATATAGCCGCCTTCGTTCGGCATCGCCGACGAGGTCATCATCCCAGTGCTAAGCCAACGGTTAACCGTCGTCCCGGCAGAATTCTTTTCAATCAAGTTAGCATCACGATCATCTTTCATCAGGCGGGCGATGCGTTGGTAAGCTTCGCTCCAGCTGATACGTGTCCATTCATTGCTGCCTGGCGCACGGTACTCTGGGTATTTAAGACGATTGGGACTATTGACATAATCCACTAGACCAGCGCCCTTAGGACACAAGGCCCCGCGGTTAACTGGATGGTCTGCATCCCCTTCGATATGGAAAATAGTTTGTTCGGCGTTTTTGCCGTTACTTCCTTTGCTGTACATCAGCAATCCGCAACCCACTGAGCAATAGCAGCAGTTATTGCGGGTTTCTTTCGCGCTAATGAGTTTGAATTCCCGAACGGCCGCATAGGCCTTTTCGGACATCAATCCCAACGCAGAAATTGCTGAGGTGGCAGCTCCGGCAGCACACAGTCTAAAAAACTGGCGTCTGTTCATTGCGTCCTCTCACACTCTTGTCGTTATGAGTCTAGTGGTTGCTGTGGTGAAAATTGCAACCGATCGAGTGGGCCCACTTAAAGACCACACTTAATTTAAGATTATCCTTAAAGAGGAAATAGATAACAAATTATGACATGAGATCGAGATCGCAAATAATCAATCACAAAACTTAAATCCAAATAAATAAATAATATTGAAATTAAAAACTTTAAATAATGTAAAAAACACTTAATTAAAGAGTTAAAACCCAATAATACCAAAAGGACAATTTGTCTATCAATGCAGGTCCATATTGTCCCACAACCTAACAATATGGTTATTAAAAATAGTTTTATATATTAAAATGTGTATAACGATGGCGGATAAAAACACAAAAGTGACGGTTCATTGAGGGGTAAGTAGCCACTGAAATTGACAATGTAAAGATCAGCGCAAAAAATGCAGAGTCGGCGGTGTTAAACACACCAAAATGGCAAAGATGAGGATCGAGCTAAAAAGGCAAAACACTCAAGAAAAAGGCAAAACACTCAAGAAAAAGGCATAAGAAATCCACTTATGCCTGCATTTTGTTTTATTTCAGCAGTTATGTTTAGCAAGTTGGGGAGTTAATCCTGAGTATTTCAGCAAAAGCGCCCCAATACACCCAACTCAACCGAGTCAACCGAGTCAACAACGGCTTAGTCGTTTACTCACTCGGAGCTAAAACGCTTAAAAGCTCGCTAGCGTTCCTGCTGGCAGGTAAGCGTTAAAACTCGCTGTATATAACAGGTCTGTCGCGGCTTCGATATCTGGTGCGAAGTACCTGTCTTTATCGTAATAGGCGACGACTTCACGCAATTCGGCCTTGGCTTTGGCAACCGCCGCGCTTGGCGTTAATGGCGCGCGGAAATCCAACCCTTGCGCGGCAGCTAACAATTCAATGGCTAACACACCACGAGTGTTTTCACTCATATCGCGTAAACGACGGGCCGCAAAAGTCGCCATAGAGACGTGATCTTCTTGGTTAGCAGATGTCGGTAAACTGTCTACCGACGCTGGATGGGCGTAGGTTTTGTTCTCGGATGCTAAAGCTGCCGCAGTGACTTGAGCGATCATAAAGCCTGAGTTCACGCCGCCGTTTTTCACTAGGAAAGGCGGCAGTTTCGACAGGCTAGAATCAATTAACAGTGCGATACGACGCTCGGCAATAGAACCCAGTTCGGCAATCGCAATCGCCAGATTATCCGCCGCCATAGCCACAGGTTCAGCGTGGAAGTTACCGCCCGAAATGATATCGCCAGTGTCTTGGAACACCAGTGGGTTATCGGTTACGCCGTTGGCTTCAGTGCCTAACACATCGGCCGCATGGCGAATTTGCGTTAAACAAGCACCCAACACCTGTGGCTGACAGCGCAGTGAGTAAGGATCTTGCACCTTTTCACAGTTAGCGTGACTTAAGCTGATCTCAGACTCTTCGCCCAATAGATGACGGAAAATCATGGCCGAATCGATTTGACCTTTTTGGCCGCGCGCCGCATGGATACGTGGATCGAATGGGCTACGGCTACCCATAGCGGCTTCGACACTCATGGCACCGACCACAGAACTCGCCGCAAACAAGTCTTCAGCGTGGAATAACCCTTCCAGCGCTAGCGCAGTCGAGGCTTGCGTGCCGTTAAGCAAAGCGAGCCCTTCTTTAGCCGCTAAATCGATTGGCTTAAGGCCGGCGATTGCTAAACCTTCGGCGGCAGAAATTAACTCACCTCGATAGCTCATTTCGCCTTCACCCAGCATAGGCAAACACATGTGCGCCAGTGGCGCTAAGTCACCCGAGGCGCCGACTGAACCTTTTTCTGGCACGCAGGGATAGACTTCGGCGTTCACTAAACTGATTAAAAAGTTAATCACTTCTAAACGAATGCCTGAAAAACCACGGCTTAATGAATTGATTTTTAACACCATCATCAAGCGCACTGTGGCGTCTTGCATGTATTGGCCCGTACCTGCGGCGTGCGACAACACGATTGAGCGTTGCAGCAATTGCAGATCTTCGGGCGCTATCTTGGTATTGGCCAACAAGCCAAAACCCGTGTTGATGCCGTAAACGGTACGGCCTTCATCCAGCACTTTTTGCACGATTTGCGCGCTGGTGTTGATGTCAGTAATGGCCTCTGGCGCGAGTTCGAGTGTTAGCTTATGACGGCTGATTTCGCGTAATTGCGCTAGGCTCAAGCTGCCCGGCGTTAACACTAAGTGATTCACAGATTTCATATTTTTAGCTCCAAGCTTTTAGTTATTATTGTTATTTAGTCGTTAGCATCGGCTAGTCTTGCATAGGTAAATCGAGGCCCTGCTCTTTGGCGCAGTTTTTCGCAATCTCGTAGCCCGCATCGGCATGGCGCATCACGCCTGTCGCTGGGTCATTCCACAGCACACGGCCAACCCGTTTTGCTGCCGCGTCGGTTCCGTCACACACAATCACCACACCCGAGTGTTGGCTAAAGCCCATGCCGACGCCGCCGCCATGGTGTAATGACACCCAAGTTGCGCCGCTGGCGGTGTTGAGTAGTGCATTCAATAATGGCCAATCAGATACCGCATCTGAACCGTCCAGCATAGATTCGGTTTCGCGGTTCGGGCTGGCAACAGAGCCAGAATCTAAGTGGTCGCGACCAATCACCACGGGCGCCGACAACTCACCATTTTTGACCATTTCATTAAAGGCCAATGCCAAACGGGCACGATCTTTTAAGCCGACCCAGCAGATACGCGCAGGCAGACCTTGGAAGGCGATACGCTCGCGTGCCATGTCTAACCAGTTGTGCAGGTGTGGATTATCTGGGATCAGTTCTTTGACTTTAGCGTCGGTTTTGTAGATATCTTCAGGATCGCCAGATAACGCCACCCAGCGGAACGGGCCAATGCCTTCACAGAACAGCGGACGAATGTATGCAGGCACAAAGCCAGGGAAATCAAAGGCGTTTTCAACGCCCATTTCAAACGCCATTTGGCGAATGTTGTTACCGTAATCAAGTGTGGCTGCGCCGGCAGCTTGCAGGTCGAGCATGGCTTGTACTTGCACCGCCATCGAGGCTTTCGCCGCTTTCACTACGCCCGCTTCATCGGTTTTACGCATGTCGGCGGCCTGTGCCATAGTCCAACCCTGTGGCAAATAGCCATTTAGCGGGTCGTGGGCCGAGGTTTGGTCGGTTACCACATCTGGTGTAACGCCGCGCTTAACCAGTTCGGCAAACACATCGGCGGCATTCGCTAATAAGCCCACAGATACTGGCTTGCCAGCTTGGTTCGCTTCTTCAATCATGGTTAATGCTTCATCGAGCGAAGTAGCTTTCTTGTCAACATAGCGGGTGCGCAAACGGAAATCGATGCGGGTCTCGTCGACTTCACAGGCTAACACAGAGAAGCCCGCCATAGTGCCCGCCAGCGTTTGCGCGCCGCCCATGCCGCCTAACCCGCCAGTGAGGATCCATTTACCTTTGGAGATACCCTCAAAGTGCTGTTTCGCTACAGACACAAAGGTCTCGTAGGTACCTTGAACTATGCCTTGAGTGCCTATGTAGATCCAAGAACCCGCCGTCATCTGGCCATACATGGCCAAACCTAACTTATCTAACTCGTTGAAATGCTCCCAGTTCGCCCAATGTGGTACTAGGTTTGAGTTAGCGATTAACACGCGCGGCGCATCGGCGTGGGTGCGAAATACGCCCACAGGTTTGCCCGATTGCACTAATAAGGTTTCGTCATCTTCGAGGCGTTGTAAGACTTCGATGATTTTGTCGTAGCAATCCCAATCGCGGGCGGCGCGGCCAATACCACCATAGACGACTAAGTCTTCTGGGCGCTCGGCGACATCTGGATGTAAGTTGTTCATTAACATACGCATTGGCGCTTCTGTGAGCCAACTCTTACAGCTTAATTGTGTGCCATGCGGTGCAATAATACGGCGGCTTGGGTCGTGGCGCTTATCCATTGAATTTTCCTCTTTCAACCTGTGGTGCTAACTCGTATTCGCTAAGTCGCTAATACGGGTTAGCACTATTGTTTTTATTGTGTTTTTATCTTTTAACTTATAAAGGTACAGCTATTAGAGTGACTGATTTACATCTGTTAATCACGCCACTGGCGTTACTTGCTAAAGGTTAAGTGGCCGCCGAGTTTAAAGCGGCTACCTGGATGAACTAATTTTGCGAAACTCACGACGCCTTGGCGTGACCAAGTGCGGCGTAAAATCTGTAAACAGGGCTCAGTGGCGGGGATTTCAAGCCTTTGCTGTAATTCGGCGCTGGCGATAATCGCCTCAATCGTGTGATGCGCCTCGGTCAACGGTGCCACTTGGGATAAATATTCGTGGGGCGTCTGCAAGGTAAAATCCTGCAATAAATAGTCGGGCACCAACTCGGGGTTCACGAAACGCTCCTCGACTTGCAGCGGTAAACCTTGCTCGCAATGCACTAAGATCGAATGAAATACCTTTGCACCGCGCTCAAGCCCAAGGGAAATTGCAATAGTCGTGCTGGCAACGGTTTGTTCTAACACCCATTGCTGTACGCTATAGCCGTGACCGCGGTCTTTAATCTCATCGGCAATATTACGAATCGCCAACATAGATGACTGGGATTTACGCCCAGCCACAAAGGTGCCAAGCCCTTGGGAGCGTTCGAGTACGCCGCTATCCGTCAGCTCAGTTAGCGCACGTCGCGCCGTCATTCGGCTGCAGGTAAATAAGTCGGCCAGCTGATTCTCGGAAGGCACGCGGGCGTTTTCTTCCCACTCGCCAGATTCGATAGAGGAAATAATGTATTGCTTAATTTCTGCAAACTTAGGAATAGCCAAAACACATCCTCTTAAATTCAGCTTCTTGTTCCTGTGCCCTTGCGAAAGTCATGCTTGCTAAAGGGGCGCAGACGAAGGCGACAAAGACACGGGTCTGTCATGCCACTTTCAAACGGTGAAAATAGCGGCTACAATCCTAGCTTGTATATACAAGTAAATACAAGCTAGCTCACATAAATTTAATAAACCGTTAATCACTTGGTTAACATCTGCCAGCACAGCGAGGGGAATACATGTCTTGGGATCAGGTTTGGATTGACGTTAACTTAGCCACAATGGACCCTTCCATATCAGCACCTTATGGCGCGATCACCAACGCGGCCATCGCAGTTAAAGATGGCAAAATTGCTTGGCTTGGCCCCCGCAGCGAACTGCCCGCCTTCGATGTGTTGTCCATTCCTGTTTACAGAGGCAAAGGCGGCTGGATCACCCCAGGATTGATTGATGCCCACACCCACTTAATCTTTGCCGGTAATCGCGCCAATGAATTTGAGTTACGCCTACAAGGCGCGAGTTACGAAGAAATTGCCCGCTCAGGTGGCGGTATTATTTCGACCGTTAAAGCCTGCCGCGAAGCGGATGAAGCAGAGTTATTTGAACTCGGCCGTCAACGCTTAAACGCGCTGGCCAAGGAAGGGGTGACTACGGTTGAGATCAAATCAGGTTACGGCTTAGATACTGAAACTGAATTGAAAATCCTGCGTGTCGCCCGCGAGCTCGGCAAGCATCACCACGTAGATGTGAAGACCACATTCCTTGGCGCCCATGCGATTCCGCCAGAATATAAAGACAATAGCGACGGCTATGTCGACTTAATTATCAATAAGATGCTGCCCGCCGTGATCGCCGAAAACCTTGCCGATGCGGTGGATGTGTTCTGCGAGAATATCGCCTTTAATCTTGAGCAAACCGAACGGGTACTCAGCGCAGCCAAAGCGGCGGGCTTAGAAATTAAACTCCACGCCGAGCAGCTAACCAATATGGGCGGCAGCGCACTGGCCGCACGTCTTGGCGCTAAGTCTGTGGATCATATTGAATACTTAGATGAAGCAGGCGTTAAAGCCTTAAGTGAAAGTGGCACCTGCGCCGTACTGCTGCCGGGCGCATTTTACTTTTTGCGGGAAACCCAAAAACCACCTATCGATTTACTGCGCCAATACGACGTACCTATGGTGCTCGCCAGCGACTTTAATCCCGGCTCATCACCCATCTGCTCGACCCTGCTGATGCTGAACATGGGTTGCACCCTATTCCGCCTAACCCCAGAGGAAGCGCTTGCGGGTTTAACAATCAATGCCGCCAAGGCACTAGGGATTGAAGATAACGTCGGCAGCTTAGTGGTCGGCAAACAAGCCGATTTTTGTCTGTGGGATATCGCCACGCCTGCACAACTTGCCTATTCCTACGGCGTGAATCCCTGCAAAGATGTAGTAAAAAACGGTAAGTTAGTTCATCAATAGAATGCGCGTACTCGCCGCAAATGTGCATAAGTAGCAAACAAAATAAGGTCGCAAAATCAAACTTGGCGACCTTATCTTGTTTAATGGCTCGGTTAGTTTAAAAAGGATTTAAGCTTAAACACTGGCCCCATTTTCTAACTGTTCATCTTCTTGTTTTAGCAGCTTATGCTCACCTTCGTTACAACCGATTTTCCAATAGCTCGAGGTATAAAAATGACTCTTAGGTAATGAATGCGCTTGCTTGAAGTGTCTTCTTAACGCGCGCATGCTATTAAATTCACAGGCAATCCACACGGCGGGCTCGCCAGTAAGCCAAGGTAATTGGGCAATTCGCTCGACCAAAGGGCGACCTTCGGGATCGGCCTCAGGATTAATCACCCAATGCAGCTCAACATTTTCGGGATGCACAAGAGGCTGAATGTCGGCTTCGCTTAGCACTTCAATCACAGCGTAACCCATTGCATTGTTTGGCAATTGTTCCAAGTTCACACTGATGGCGGGCAAGGCTGTCATATCACCTGCGAGTAAAAACCAATCCGCCTCAAAGTTGATCAGTTTTTTAAGTCCGGGTCCGCCAATTTGAATGAGTTCGCCCACCTGCACCGTTTTCGCCCAACTCGATGCGGGGCCGTCAGTATCGTGCAGCACAAAATCCACATCGATTTCATCATCGCGTTGCTGGCGGATAGTGTAAGTTCGCATTAATGGACGCTCACCCGCTTGTGGGAATAACAACTTGATATAGGCACTCTCTTGATCGACAGGAAATCCAGCCAATCCCGCACCGCCTAAGGTGATGCGTAACATATGCGGAGTGATATAAGTCGAGCGGATCACTTCTAGCTCACGTGGTGCAGGTTTATTCATTATGATTTTCTCCTATTGCGTTTTCTGCCGTTAAGCGCAACTCAATGGCTCCTTTTCCAGCCGTATCTTTTGGCTTACTAGATGGTCCTTTTTGAGTAAGGCAATCAGTTTCACTTTTGGCGGCAGCGGCATCATCCACACTTTTACTGATCCTATTGGCAAGTTTAATAAAAGTATCGACTTCGTCTGAACTGAGCGCCTGCGTCATGCGCGCTACGGTTTTACGTTCTGAGGCATTGATCTGAGTCATGATCTTTTCCCCCTCAGCCGTGGGTCGCAGCAACTGGCTGCGGCCATCCTTAGGGTTATCGATTTTAGTGATCAACCCACTCTGCTGTAGCTCATTAAGAACACGGGTAATTTGTGCTTTATCCCGCTGCATTCGCAGGGCGATAGACTGGGCCGTCGATTCAGGATTGCGACACACGCCCTTCAAGGCTCGGATATGAGTGACAGGTAAATCAATCTCTTGTGCAGCAATATCACTACGCAATTGCTTTTTGTAGGCATGCACTAATCTGTGCAAAGTTTCACTGAGTGACAATGAAGGCATAGAAGGCATAGAAGGCTCTCGATATAGTTGACTGTATCAACAATATCGAGATTGGTTGATTGTGTCAACTAAGCAACCATGTACTGAGTGTGCGGCAATGTGTAAATAATCAGAAAATGATTAAGCACAGGCTTTCCAGTGACACGCCATAAACTCATCCTTGAGGGCTCGACCGTGACATCCCTGTCACGAACGGTCACTGACAAACCAGTGCTTAATCTAATCAACTCCCGTGCATATTGATGACCTAATTTAGCCATCAGCCTGATGCAATTTGCGTTACAGGAAACTGCGCCACCATCACAAACTCGTTATGTTGATAATGTGCCGTCATGAAGTGAGCTTGAATCAGTTCTTAAGAGATTTGATTCATTTTAGGGTAAAAAAATGCCCTCCAATACCCGATAACAGGGCTTAAGGGCATGTTTTAGCGGAGTGATGAATCAGTCTGGTGTAGAGTGATTCACTAGCTGATTTTTGGACAAAACCGTATTGGCGGCTTTGCTAATTTAGTGGCCACACATTACTTTAAGTATGGGTGTCCTACGTCATATTGATAAACTTTGCAATACCAACACATTGGTATTTCATTGAGGCCTAGACGACCATTAAAGTGCTAATCTTGTTGCTTATTTAACTAAGCGTGTGGTTACGATGCACTTCAATTCCCAAAAGCACAATATGATAACAAGAACTCTATTTTTTATAGCGCTAATTCTATCAACAGTGGTAAACGCTTCAGAGAACTCTCAGACAACATCAAAATCGGCAGATGAACTTGCCACAGTAGAACAACTCTCAATACAGCTTAAAGAGCTTACAACAAAGCTTGAAGCTGTATCTAAAGATAATACAGAACTTAAAAATTCTATTATTCTAAATATTGAGAAAGCCCAAAAGCAATTTACTCAAATCAACAGGAAAAATACAGAGATAGCGCAATATCTTAAAGAACAAAACGTTGACTA
>NZ_JAUOER010000021.1:0-95053 GCF_031932025.1 Shewanella sp. SP2S2-4 | reverse complement strand
CCTATATTCGCTTGTCACGGTTTCAACGACCGTTCCGCTTTTGCTAATCAGTTATGGGATAAGAGATGGTTTAGCCTACACACTGGGTGTAGCATTTATATATGGAATTTGTTCCGTTCAGCTGTTCCTAGCATTAAGAAATTCTTTTCATAATGCAAAAGTTATTTTTAAAAGCTTTAAACCTCGTAAACGCTAAAATGTGGATGCCCCATTCTTAGTTAGCACTGTGGCATTGAGCTTTCTCCAACATCAGTAGATTGCCCCAATTTTAGTAATGCTACAGAGTTCTGACCTTATAAGTTATCCAACCGCAATTACGTTAGCCAATGAGAAAATGTGGTACGAGTATCAGCCTGAATACGAGGCCAAAATGCTGTCAACCAAGGTCAACAATCAGTAGAAAGTGAGCGTAAAAGCATGAGAAAGCTAAAACGATATCAAGTGATTACCCATCAAACTGTATAAAAAACCGCTACCGCAAAAAAACAAATTCCTATAGCATTATTCATACCCATTTACACGGATGTGGCAGCGGCCTAGTCCAACAAGCGATTTATGCCCTGCAAACAGCGCAGCGCATAAATACTAAGACGTTAGTTTACAAAGGGAGTTTGGTGGTGTTTGAAAGTATTGCAGTCTATTCAGGATTAATTGCAACAATCTGGATCTTCATTGGTGTTTACGTAGCTGGTCGATTTTACGCTGGTTACGATCATTCTAAACAATTTTGTAGTGAGTTAGGCGCGACAGGTAGCCCAACTGAAAAACTTTCTCCCTTGATTAATAACTACCCCCTAGGCTTTCTATTTTGCTTTTTTGGTTGGTATCTTGCACAACTTTCAAACGTTTCAATCTTAGTTAACATTGCTGGTTGGTTAGTGATTGTTCATGGTATCGGAACGTGGGTGGCAGGTTACTTCCCGATGGACGCTGATCCATTTACAAAAAGTCCATCGTTTAATTGTAAAATTCATTCTTGGGCTGGGTTTATTATGTTGCTTTCATTACTTGTAGCACCAATTTTAATTGCTATAAGTCCAACTACTGAAACTATCCCACTATACTTTCGCGTTTTCTCAATTGTTTCAGTTATAGCCGCTGTTTATTATCTATTTGCTATGGCAAAAGCAGTTAAAAACCAAAGTAATCCGGGCATTCATCAACGTGTATCTTATGGCTTTCAATTACTTTGGTTAAGTGTTTTTTCATTAATCTTGGTTTAATTGTAAACTAACAAGGCAATTATGGATGGGACGTCTAAAGCTTGGCTGGCGCTCCTTCGTCGCTAATTTTAGCCAAGCTTGATACGCCCCATATTGCGGCGTTAGCCCATAGAGATTTTAATCCGAAAATCACATATTAGGGCTAACGATCTAACAAGGTTTTGTCCAAAAATGAGTTATCTTGAGTATGAAACTTTAATACTCAATTGCTGTTCGATTTATGCACCTAAGCGCAGAAGAGTATGATGCTTTATTTTTCCACGTATTCAATCGGGCGCTGTAGAATCAAGCAAATGTGACGATTCAATATCGAACTTTATTTTTCTCCCACCATTGAGCTTGTTGCACTGGTCAAAAGGCTGTGGTTAAAGCGAGTGCTTAAGATTACTACGGTGAGATCTGGTAGATTTTTGATTTTGCTTCATCGGTCACAAGATAAATTAACCCATCAGGCCCTTGCACGACTGAGCGTAATCTTTGCCCCAATTCATTTTTTAGCAGCCGTTCTTCTTTAATAATCTTGTCGCCATCAAGCACTAAACGTACTAGCGTTTTTTCCTTTAGGCTGGCGAGTAAAATATTATTTTGCCACTGCGGAAATTTGTCACCCGTGTAAAATATAAAGCCCGCGGTGGCAATTGAGGGAACCCATTTGTAAACGGGTTGCTCCATTCCAACTTTGTGGGTGCCTTCGCCGATTTTGCCGCCACCGTAATTCTCACCATAGGTAATCACAGGCCAGCCATAGTTTTTGCCCGCCTCATCAATATTGAGTTCATCGCCGCCCTGCGGTCCATGCTCGCCAGTCCATAATACTTTGCTGGTGGGATTAATGGCCGCGCCTTGCATATTGCGATGACCAATAGACCAGATCTCGGGCAAAGCGCCCGCCGTATTGATGAAGGGGTTATCCTTAGGCACTGAGCCATCGGCATTAATCCGCACCACTTTGCCTAAATGATTGTCTAATGTTTGGGCGCTATCTTTTTCGCTGTAGCGGTCGCCAAGTGTGATAAATAAAGTGCCGTCAGGCGCCCACACCAAACGGGAACCAAAATGGTGGCCGCTGTTGATTTTGGGTTGCTGACTAAAAACGCGGCTGAGATTTTCAAGCTTGTTGCCATTAAGCGTGGCAAAACTCACCGCAGTGCTATTGAGTTCACTTGCATCACCTTCAGCGGGTTCTGAAAAACTGAAATAGATTTTTTTGCTGTTGGCAAAATCTGGCGCAAGCACCACATCGAGTAAACCACCTTGGCCCTTGGCATATAGCGGTGGCAAACCCGTTAAGGGTTCGCCCACTTTACCTGCGGCGCTGACAATGCGCATTCTGCCGGCGCGTTCAGTCACGAGCATGCTGCCGTCGGGTAAAAATGCCATACCCCAGACATTATCTAACCCTTGGGCTATGGTTTTTACCTGAATGTTACCCGTTTCCGTTTTGACGCTAATGCTTGTTGCGCTAGTGTTTTGCGCGTAAATAGCGGGTGAGCTTGCAACAAGACACAGGGCAAGACTTAAGGTGCTCAGCTTCAAGCTGCTTAGTTTAAAGGTGATCCGTTTCATCGCTATCCTTAGTCACAGTGCTTTCCTAAATGATGGCTCAGAGTAACAAGCCAGCAACCTAAGGGCAATTTCTCGATTTGACCTTGTATCTAAACTCACTGTCTTGTTCCCTTGAGTCCAAGAACTGCGCGTTGGCTAATGCATTAAAAGGCTGATGTATTAAAACCTTGTTTCACGCATGAAAACCTAGCGCATGAAAAAGCCTAAGGCCATCGCTAAACCGACAATCACAATAAAGCCGCGCAGCAAGGGTTGTGAAATACGATAGGCCAGCGCCGCGCCGACATAGCCGCCGATAATCGCCATCACAGCAAGCAGCAACAGATATTGCCCATCGATAACATTGCCCGCGGCATAAACCACTACGGCGATGGCGGTGAGGAGGGCAGAAATGAGATTTTTAAGACCGTTCATCCCATGCAGATTGGTCTGGCCCATCAGCCCAAAGCTCGCGAGCAGTATGATGCCTAAGCCACCATTAAAATAACCACCATAGATACACACAGTCGACAGCATTATCAGTGCTGTCATCGGACTTAACATTGGCGTAGAGGTGTTTTCGCCTTGCTCAGCGATTCTTCGTTTGAGTAACCAAGGACCAACAATAAAGGCCGCGGTGGCCAGTAAAATCAGCCAAGGGATCAGTTTTGCGAAGACTTGCTCGCTGGTGGTCAGCAAAATACCTGCGCCAATACTGCCGCCGATAAGGGCAATCAAGATCAGATGCTTAAGGCTAAGACTCGCCGGATATTCGATATCCTTTCTAAAGCGCCAAGCACTGGCGATATACCCGGGCAACAGCGCGGCTGTCCCCGTTGCATTCGCCGCAATCGGTGGAACCCCGACAAACACTAACGCCAAAAGGGTAATAAAACTGCCACCACCGGCAACTGCATTGAGCATTCCGCCTAGAAAGCCAGCGAGTGCAATAATAAGCCAGTCCATAGATACCGCTCCTTTGGGCAATGAGAGAGTTAAACAGAGAGTTTATTTGAGTGCTAAGAATGAGTCTGTTCTCGTGAGTCAATCTAAGTACGTCACCCTAACAGGATGATTTCGACATTGAAAGTCGAGCAATGATTCGTTACATAATCGAAAGTCACGTAATAGAAAGTCGCGTAATGGATAGTCACATACAGCCATTCGTAAATGTGAACACACAGGATGAGCGCAAAGGCTTGCGCGTGCTTGGCGCTAAGGGGCTTGCTCCCAAATGCCAGACATAAAAATAACTGCAGCTATGGCTTCACTTTGCTCGGTAAAGACATCTACTCCCCAGCAGTTTTGCCCACGTTCTTGATAATAAACTTCAAAGGTATTGAGCATAGGTGTTCGAATGCAATACCAACCATCGAAGGTATTCTTGGCAAAATGCACCCAATGCTGCGCATCGGCTGTTTGGATTTGCTGAACGAGTAATTCATTTTGCGACAGTAAAGCCGCAAGTTCACTCTGGGTTATGATCTGATGCTCGGCTTTTACTGCCCCGAGAAGATTTTTCAGTGTAATCATGTAGTTCATTGCTTATAGGTTGCGAACCTGAACCACTCGCTAGCGAATTGCAGCTGCTATTGATGATTGGATCAGCGTCTCATAAATATCAGCTTGGCCTGCTGGAATAAGCTGCCGGTGAATTTCGCGGCGTTTCGCACTGTCGAATAAGCGCTCCGCAACCCAGCCGGTTAAATAGAGCGAGGACAGGCAGCCACCCGCAGTGGCAATATTGCCATTGATAACCAGAGCACAGTCTTCTACATCCACGCCCATGGCCACTAATGCGGGTTTGGCATCGGGATGAGTCGTTGCTGAGATATTGTCGAGTAAGCATAATTTGGCAAAGAAGAATGACCCCGCGCAGATACTGCCAAGCAGTTGTCGTGTGGGATCTAATTTGAGAGCGGACATAAACTCAGTATCTTCAAGTGCGGCAGGTACGCCTTTGTAACCACTGCTGAATAATACCACGTCGGCATCAGCGACTTCGGCCACATGACCATCGGTTTTGACAATCATTCCTAAGCTTGATGTATGGCTTTGCTTGGTCCCGAGTACTTTCACATTCCAGTCTGTTTTTGTCCTGCCGAGGATGTCACGCATTAGGAAGAAATCGATATCGGTAAATTCATCAAATATCACAATCGCAATCTGGTACATAAGCTTTCCTTTGGCTTTGTGCTGATAGTTGTTTTAGATACGCTTCTTGAATTGTGTAATTTATACCATTATTTGGCGATTTTTAGGGTTAAGGCTTTTTCGATTTTGCGGGTAAGTGATGCCAATTAACTGCGTATCGATATAGGGCTAAACACTGCGGAATGGTCAGCATTAGGATGATCACATAGCCGATGTTTGAGCTTATGTCTGGTGGATTTGTTGTATTACTGGCCCAATTGATGCCTACATACATCAAGCTCCATACGCAGAATAGGGGGAAGAATCGTTGCCACACTTTTTGTGAGAAAAACCGTAATTTATAGACTTGGCCTTGAAGGCCAATTAATCCCTGCAACATCACCAGCCAATTGATAAAATCGTACCAAGCGACAGTGGACATCATAGCCGCGCGGTAATTCATGATTAATTGCAGTACACAAAACCAGAAATAGATCCTCCATGCCCGCATACCGCTCTCCGTGTTACCCATAACCTAAACTTTTATCGCTACGAGCGGTTTGCGAACGACAAATAAGGTATTCGTTCTGCATCCTTATCACGATCTGCAATGAGCCATAACCTACAATTTGCCGTGTATTATCGCTTTTTTAAGAGGTAATCTACTGAAATATAGCGGGTTAATCAGGTAATTCATACTAATGAATGAGTGGTGCAATTGACTAGGATTAGCTCTCAAGTCGCAGCGCTAGCTAATTGTTAGATAAACAAAAAGCCCAGAATTATCTTCTGGGCTTTTAAGGTATAAAACTTAGTGCATCAAACTGGAGCATTGATGCTAAGAAGCAACCTTAACCTCTTAGGTTAGAGAACGCTTAAAACACCATCTCTGGTACATGGTCTGGCACGATTAACTTGCCAGCAGTTTTGCTGACGATTTCTTCTACGCTGACACCTGGCGCGCGCTCTAGTAGATGGAATGCGCCATCTTTGATTTCGATAAAGGCTAAATCTGTGACGACGCGTTTAATGCAGCCGTAACCAGTCAGCGGCAATTCGCATACTGGCAGTAGCTTAGAATTACCGTATTTATCGGCGTGCATCATAGTCACGATAATGTTTTCAGCGCCGGCGACTAAATCCATCGCACCGCCCATGCCTTTGATGAGTTTGCCGGGGATCATCCATGAGGCGATAGAGCCATTCACATCGACCTCAAAGGCGCCGAGCACGGTTAAGTCCACATGGCCGCCACGGATCATGGCAAAGCTTTCCGCCGATGAGAAAAATGACGCGCCTTTCACTGCGGTAACGGTTTGTTTGCCCGCATTGATTAAATCCGGATCTATGGTGTCTTCAGTGGGGAATTCGCCCATGCCGAGTAGACCATTTTCCGATTGCAGCATGACTTCCATGCCGCTGGGAATATAGTTAGCGACCAGTGTTGGAATACCTATGCCGAGGTTGACGTAGTAGCCATCTTTTAATTCTTTGGCGACGCGCTGAGCCAGTTGTTCTCTTGATAATGCCATGATATCTATCCTTTCTATTTGGCTTTGACGCTTTGGCCTTTACTCTTAGGTTTTACCCTTAGTTTTTACTTTAGGGAGCTAAGTGCCAATTGCGTTAACTGTGTTTCAAGGTTTTTGCCTGCGCCTTTTATTTCGCGGCTTTTACCGTGCGCTGCTCGATACGTTTCTCGAACGTGCCTTGAATAACGCGGTCAACATAGATGCCCGGCGTGTGGATATGATCTGGGTCTAGCTCGCCCGGCTCAACAATAAACTCAGCTTCAACCACAGTGATTTTGCCCGCGGTCGCCATCATAGGGTTAAAGTTGGCGGCGGTTTTACGGAACACCAAATTACCCATGGTATCGGCTTTCCATGCGCGCACTAAGGCAAAATCTGCGGTCAGCGACTCTTCTAACACGTAATGGCGACCTTTGATTTCGCGGGTTTCTTTGCCATCAGCGACTGGCGTGCCGTAGCCAGTAGCTGTGAAAAATGCCGGAATACCTGCGCCGCCTGCGCGGATTTTTTCCGCCAGCGTGCCTTGGGGCGTTAAAATCACGTTCAGTTCGCCAGAGAGCATTTGTTGCTCGAAAGTGGCGTTCTCGCCCACGTAAGAGGCGATCATGGTGGCGATTTGGCGATGTTTTAACAGTAAGCCAAGACCGAAATCGTCAACGCCAGCGTTGTTTGATATCGCCGTTAAACCGTTAACGCCCATCTTAACCATTTGATTGATTAAGCCTTCGGGAATGCCGCACAGGCCAAAGCCGCCGACCATAATGGTCATGTCGTTTGATAAGCCGTTTAACGCTTCTTCATAGCTGCTGACGACTTTATTGAGTCCTGCCATTGTGATGTCCTTTTATGCTGTATAAAACGCGCGGGAAATAACGCGCGTTTTCAATAACGGTTGTTGTCGTTAATTATTGTTGTTCTATTTTGCTAACAGGGCTGTGGCCACTTTCGAGCCGTTGTTGCGATTCAACTGCGTGCTGATAGCTTGTCCTGCTAAAGCGAGTTTTTGTAAATCGATACCCGTTTCTAATCCCATGCCGTGCAGCATATACACTAAGTCTTCGGTGGCGAGATTGCCCGATGCGCCTTTGGCATAGGGGCAGCCACCAAGACCTGCAACCGAGGAGTCAAACACCCGCACACCTAAGTCTAAGCAGGCCAAAATGTTAGCTAATGCTTGGCCATAGGTGTCGTGAAAGTGTAGCGCCAGTTTATCCATAGGCACACGTTCAGCCACAGTTTGCAGCATTCTACGGGCTTTTTGCGGCGTGCCTACACCGATAGTGTCACCGAGTGATATTTCGTAACAGCCCATTTTGTAAAGGATTTCAGACACGCGGGCCACTTCACTGACCGCTATCTCACCTTCGTAGGGGCAGCCGAGCACGCAGGACACATAGCCGCGCACCGGAATATTGTGCGCTTTTGCTAATTCCATCAAAGGGATAAAGCGCTCAATCGACTCTTCTATCGAGCAGTTGATATTGCGCTGACTAAAGCTTTGTGAGGCGGCGCCAAATATCGCTACTTCGGAAGCTTTTGCATCCAGTGCCAGTTCAAAGCCTTTGACGTTGGGCGTGAGCGCGCTATACACCACGCCGCTTTGACGCTGTATTTGCTTGAGCACATCGGCAGAATCGGCCATTTGTGGCACCCATTTGGGTGACACAAAACTGCCGGATTCGATGCGCTTAAGCCCTGCATCTGCCAGCGATTCAATCAAGGCGATTTTAGCTGCCGTTGGCACTGCGACTTCGTTTTGCAGGCCGTCGCGCGCGCCCATCTCGAAGATACTGACCCTGTCTTTGGCGTCCGCAGCTTGGCTTAGATTGACTAACGACATCTTAGGCTTCCTTGGTCGCGGTTGGCTCGTCGTCAGATACGAGCGGCGCTTCACTTAGCGGCTCAACGTTAAGCAAGGTTGCGCCATCGGTCACCAGCTCGCCCGCCTTAAAGTAGAATTCACTGACTATGCCATCAAAGGGCGCTTCGATTGTGTATTCCATCTTCATGGCTTCCATCACTAGCAAACCTTGGCCCGCTTTAACTTGTGCGCCGACATCGACTAAATGGGTCACAACAGTGCCGTTCATGGGCGCTTTTAACTTGTCAGCATTGCTAGCTTGTTCTTCGATCACTAGCGTTTGCACTGCTTTAAAGTGGTAACTGCCAGAGGATAAAAATAGCGTAAAGTCATCACCTTGTGCGCTAACCGGCACTTTACTCTTATGGCCGTTGATTTCGGCGAGCAGTAAGTCTTGTTTCAGTTCGCCATTGAGCAACCAATCTTGGCCGTGCAGTGGCAACTGATACATGCCGCCTAAATCGAGCATCACTAACTGCTGCAATTCATGGGCGTCATCGAGCAGGGCAATATTGTGTTGGCTGCAACTGTTGAGTCTAAAGCCGCTCACTTGACCCCAAGGCGAGTAAGGATCGGCGCTGTTGACAGCTTGCGCTTTGGCGGCTTCTTTACGGGCAAGCACTTGATACAGCGCGGCAAAGGCAAGCGCAGTGTCGGCTTCGCTTGAAGCTGTACCAATTAAGGTATCGCCATAACGGCCAATAAAGTCAGTGCTAAAGTCGGCATTGGCAAACGCTGGGTGCTCGGCAATGTTCGCCAAAAATTCAATGTTGTGCTTAAGACCGCTAATTTGATACGACTCTAAGGCATGCACTAAACGTTGCAGGGCGCGCGGGCGCGATTCATCCCAAACAATAAGCTTGGCAATCATAGGATCGTAGAAGTTACTGATCACATCATTTTCGCGAATACCCGAATCGATACGGACAAACTTACTTTGCTCAGGTTCACGCAAAAAGTTGAGCTTACCACTGGCGGGTAAAAACTCATTTTGCGGATCTTCGGCATAAATACGCACTTCAAAGGAATGGCCGTGAATACGCACTTCATCTTGCTTAAGGGGCAGTGGCTGACCGCTGGCGACCAGCAATTGCCATTTGACTAAGTCTTGGCCAGTGACCATTTCAGTCACGGGATGCTCAACCTGTAGACGGGTGTTCATCTCCATAAAATAGAAGCTGTTGTCCGTATCTAACAGAAACTCTACCGTTCCCGCGCCAACATAATCGATGGCTTTGGCAGCTGCGACGGCCGCTTCACCCATTTGGGCGCGCAGGGCATCACTTAAACCAGGGGCAGGCGCTTCTTCGACCACTTTTTGGTGGCGACGTTGAATCGAGCAATCGCGATCTGATAAGTAAATCGCGTTGCCAAAGGTGTCGGCAAACACTTGCACTTCGACGTGGCGCGGCTGGCGTAAATAACGCTCCATCAATAATTTATCGTTACCAAAAGAAGAGGCCGCTTCACGGCGCGCTGAGTTAACGGCTTCCATGATTTCGCCTTCATTCTCGACGATTCGCATGCCTTTACCGCCGCCGCCATAAGCCGCTTTAATCAGCATAGGGAAGCCGATTTTCAGTGCCTCCGCTTTTAAGGTCGCATCGGTTTGGTCATCGCCGTGATAACCAGGCACTAAGGGCACATTTGCCGCAGTCATAATGGATTTGGCGGCGCTTTTGCTGCCCATGGCATCGATAGCATCACTGCCTGGGCCAACAAATGCGATGCCTGCGGCTTCACATTTACGGGCAAAGTCGGCGTTTTCAGATAAGAAACCATAACCGGGATGAATCGCTTGGGCGCCCGCTTTTTTGGCGATATCGATAATCAAATCGCCCTTTAAATAGGAGTCTGCCGGCGCACTGCCACCTAAATAGAAGGATTCGTCGGCCATGGCGACATGGCGTGCTTCTTTATCGGCATCGGAATATAGGGCAACGGTGCGAACGCCCATGGCATGGGCGGTTTTGATGATGCGACAGGCGATTTCACCGCGGTTAGCAATCAATAGCTTGGTAAACATTTGCTTGGTTAACATCAAAGGGCTCCTTGGGTATCACTTGGCTTTTGCATTGACGTAGGAGAGGGGGCGGAGTGCGTTTGTTGCCAGTTTGGCTGACGTTTCTCAAAAAAGGCATTTAAGCCTTCTTGGCCCTCGGTTGATACCCGAATGCGGGCGATACGCTCGCTTGTGTAATCAATGGTGTTTTGGTCTATCACGCCATCTTCAAGGCGTGATAATAAGGTTTTTACCCATGCCATGCCCTGTGGGCTATTGGCAAGTAGCGCATCAATTATCGGCTTTGCGGCGGCATCTAAGTCATCGCTTACCTCATTGATGACATTAAGTTTTAGTGCAGTATCGGCATTAAAACGCTCGGCGGTCAGCATGTAGCGGCGCGATGCGCGGTTACCCATAGCGCGGGCAACGTAAGGGCTGATTACCGCAGGAATTAATCCGAGTTTCACTTCGCTCAAACAAAAACTGGCGCGCGTTGTGGCGATAGCGATATCGCTGGCGCAAATGAGTCCTAATGCGCCGCCAAAAGCTGCGCCTTGCACTAATGCAATAGTAGGCTTAGGAAAGGTATCCAAATCCTGCATCAGTTTCGCTAAGGCTTTGGCATCCGTTAGGTTTTGCTCAAAATCCATTTGGGCTTGTTTGCGCATCCAATTGAGATCGGCGCCGGCGCTGAAGTTTTTGCCGTTCGCTTTGAGTACTAGCACTTGGCATTGCTTGTGCTCAGCAAAATAGCTAAGGACGCTAATCATCTCGCTAATCATCACTTCATCGAAGGCGTTGTGTACTTCTGCTCGGTCAAGAATAAGCTCGGCAACGCCGTTATTCAGCCTGTAGCTCACGTGCTGCAAGTTGCTTAATTCCTGTGGCGTTATTGGTAAATTTGTCATAGTTGTTTCCCTATCTTATTGATTTGTTGTGTATACGTATGGTTTACATACGGAACACACCAAAGCGGGTGTCTTCGATAGGGGCGTTTAACGCCGCCGATAGGGCAAGGCCGACTACATCCCGAGTTTGCGCTGGGTCAATAATGCCGTCATCCCATAAACGGGCGCTGGCATGATACGGATGACCTTCTTTGTCGTACTGGGCGACAATCGGCGCTTTAAAGGCTTTTTCATCCTCAAGTGACCATTCTTCACCTTTACGGGCCAAACCGTCGCGGCGCACTGTGGCGAGAACGCCTGCGGCTTGCTCTCCGCCCATCACAGAAATACGGGCGTTAGGCCACATCCACATCATAGTCGGTTCGAACGCGCGGCCACACATGCCGTAGTTACCCGCGCCGTAGCTGCCGCCGATAATCACAGTGAATTTAGGCACATTGGCACAAGACACCGCGGTTACCATTTTGGCACCGTGTTTGGCTATGCCTTCGTGTTCGTACTTTTTACCCACCATAAAGCCGGTGATGTTTTGCAGGAACAGCAGCGGAATTTTGCGTTGGCAGCACAGTTCAATAAAGTGCGCGCCTTTTTGCGCTGACTCTGAGAACAAAATGCCGTTGTTGGCGACGATGCCGACTGGGTAGCCGTGAATACGGGCAAAACCGCACACTAAGGTTGCGCCATAGTTGGCTTTAAACTCATCAAAATCAGAATCATCGACGATACGGGCGATCACTTCTTTGACATCAAAAGGCTTTTTCAAATCAGTGCCGACAATGCCGTACAGTTCGCTAATGTCGAACTTCGGCGGCTTGACTGGGCTCAGCAGTGATTTGATTTCTTTTTGATGATTCAGGCGTGATACCGCGCGGCGGGCAAGCTCCAGCGCGTGCTCATCGTTTTGCGCTAAATGGTCCGCCACGCCGGAAATTTTGGTGTGGACTTCGGCGCCGCCCAGTTCTTCTGCGCTAACTTCTTCGCCAGTGGCTGCTTTCACTAATGGTGGGCCTGCTAAGAAGATAGTGCCTTGATCTTTTACGATAATGGATTCATCCGCCATGGCAGGCACATAAGCGCCGCCCGCGGTACATAAGCCCATCACCACTGCAATTTGGGGGATACCCTTAGCGGACATTTGCGCTTGGTTGTAAAAGATGCGGCCGAAATGGTCGCGGTCTGGAAACACTTCATCTTGGCGGGGCAGGTTAGCGCCGCCCGAGTCGACTAAATAAATACAAGGCAAGTGACAACGGCTGGCAATATCTTGGGCACGAAGGTGTTTCTTGACGGTAATCGGGTAATAAGTGCCGCCTTTCACTGTGGCGTCGTTGGCGATGATCATGCACTCGACACCGCTCACACGGCCGATACCGGCAATAATACCCGCTGCGGGCACTTCCTCGTCGTAGACTTCAAACGCGGCAAATTGCGACAGTTCTAAAAAGGGTGAACCCGCATCGAGCAGCTTTTCAACCCGTTGACGTGGCAGCAATTTACCGCGGGATAGATGGCGCTCTAACGCCACAGGGCCACCGCCGAGTTCGATTTTATTGAGTTTAGTTTTAAGATCGGCCACTAGGGCGGCCATATCGTCGGATTTTGCTTTAAATTCATCGCTACGGGCGTTGATACGACTGCTTATTTGCGTCACTTTGATTGTCCTTATAAAGCGGAAACTCGGTATCACCTTGCTCGAATGGGTGGCGCAAACTGTAAATTACAGTGAGGTGCTACCCATTCACTTGTGAGAGATTATTGGAACTCGCGTTATTTCGACTCATTGAACAGTTCGCGACCAATCAGCATGCGGCGAATTTCTGAGGTGCCAGCGCCGATTTCATACAGCTTAGCATCACGCAGTAAACGGCCTGTGGCGTATTCGTTGACATAGCCGTTACCGCCGAGCAGTTGAATGGCATCCAGTGCCATTTTGGTGGCGAGTTCTGCGCTATAAAGAATGGCGCCTGCGGCATCTTTACGGGTGGTTTCACCGCGATCGCAGGATTTTGCCACGGCATACACGTAGGATTTGGCGGCATTCATACCTGTGTACATGTCGGCTAACTTGCCTTGTACCAGTTGGAATTCACCAATCGATTTACCAAATTGCTCACGCTCGTGGATGTAAGGTACAACGATATCCATACAAGCGTTCATGATCCCCAGCGGGCCGCCAGATAGCACGACGCGCTCGTAATCTAAGCCGCTCATCAGCACTTTTACGCCGTTGTTGAGGCCGCCTAAAATGTTTTCTTCTGGTACTTCTACATCTTCAAACACTAATTCGCAGGTGTTAGAGCCGCGCATGCCGAGTTTGTCGAGTTTTTGTGCTTGGCTGAAACCTTTCGAATCACGCTCAACGATAAAGGCGGTAATACCGTGTGCGCCTTTGGTTAAGTCGGTTTTAGCGTAAATCACATAGGTGTGCGCATCGGGACCGTTAGTGATCCACATCTTGTTGCCGTTTAAGATAAAGCGGTCGCCTTCTTTACGGGCGTGTAGCTTCATTGATACTACGTCAGAACCTGCGTTTGGCTCACTCATGGCGAGTGCGCCAATATGTTCACCGCTCACCAGTTTGGGCAGATACTTGGCTTTTTGCGCAGCATTACCGTTACGGTTGATTTGATTCACACACAGGTTTGAGTGGGCGCCATAACTTAGGCCGATAGAGGCCGATGCACGGGAGATTTCTTCCATTGCCACGACGTGGGCAAGGTAGCCCATGTTCGCGCCGCCGTACTCTTCAGCGACGGTCACGCCGAGCAGTCCCATACTCCCCAGCACAGGCCAAAGTTCATTGGGGAAGGCGTTGTCGTGATCCACTTTCGCGGCAATCGGGGCGATTTCGTGAGTGGCAAAATCTTGCACCGCATCGCGCAGCATGTCGACGTCTTCGCCTAGGCCAAAATTCAGACTTGTGTAGAGAGAGTTCATTGCTTGTGTCCTTTCAGATGTTCTAATTTCAGATGGTTAAACTCTGATGTTTAAATTTATAGTTTTTATGATTTTTAGGTGCTTGAGTCTTTTAAATCTTGTATTTAATCCTAGTGCTAACATCCTGCGTCTTGAGATGCGCGAGTCAATCATATTGACTTGATCTTGTTGCCACTGGGATTTAGGCTTTTGCCGTTTTGTTATCTTCTAAGGCTAAGCGGCATTGCTGCTCGGCGGAATTGAGTTCCATCAACACGACTTTAATGTCGTCCATTTGCTGCTGTAGGGCGGATTTCTTTTCTTCCACTAGCGCCAGCATGGTATTGAGCTGTGAGGTGCTGCTCTTGTCGGCATCGTATAATTCGAACAGGCGACGGGTTTCTGCCAACGAAAAGCCCAAGCGTTTACCGCGAAGAATGAGCTTGAGGCGCACTCTGTCTTTTAGGCTATAGATACGGGTTTGGCCGCGGCGTTTAGGCTTAAGTAAACCTTGGTCTTCGTAAAAACGAATACTACGAGTAGTGATATCAAACTCTTTTGACAGATCACTGATCGAGTAAGTCGTTTGTGGTGTGTTCGTTGCGCTCATTCATGCACCCTAAATAATCAGTTTTAAGCAAGATATATGAAGTTTACGTAAAGGTAAAGATTTTGGCTTTTATTCTGTTGACAAAAAAGTGTCAATCCCAATTGCCATCAGCCTGTGCAGCGAGATTAAAACGAGTGCTTTAAATTAGTGTTCTCACATAAAACCACAAATCTTTTCTGGTTATAGGCTAACGTCTAATAGTGGGCTTGATGCCCCCCTGTTAATAATGGTTGTTGGAAGGGGTAGTTATTGCGGCTGACGATTTTAGCCGCAGTCCTGATTGGAGGACATATGTTGACCGAACAGCAAAATGCATCTGTAGCGCAAGCCGCAAATCAAAAACAGAACCAACAAAAACATCAAGCGTTGCACCAAGCATCCTTGCTTAATAAAGCCGAATTCTGGGGAGAAGCGGCGAAGACGCTCGATTGGATTAAACCTGCGCACACTGTGCTCGATGAGTCGCAGGCACCGTTTTATCACTGGTTTACCGATGGTGAGATGAACACTTGTTATAACGCCGTTGATCGCCATGTGTTTGCCGGACGCGGTGATCAAGTGGCGATCCAATATGTGAGCCCAGTGACAGACACTGAATACGGCATTAGCTACGCGGAGTTACAGGCTCAAGTGAGCCGACTCGCGGGCTTTATGCAATCTATTGGGATAGAGAAGGGCGACCGTGTGGTGATTTATATGCCTATGGTGCCGGAAACCGCTTTCGCTATGCTGGCCTGTGCTCGCATAGGTGCGATTCATTCTGTGGTTTTTGGTGGTTTTGCCGCCAATGAACTCGCGACTCGGATTAACGATGCCAAGCCTAAATTGGTACTGTCGGCATCCTGCGGAATTGAGCCTTCGGGCGTCATTACTTATAAGCCTCTGTTAGATAAAGCATTGGAACATGCTGTTCATCAGGTGGAGCATTGCCTGATTTTAAATCGCAGCCAGTATCAAGCCGATTTGCAGGAGGGCCGTGACTTAGATTGGCAAGCTGCATTAGCGACTGCGCCTAAGGCCGATTGTGCCGCGCTTAAGGCCACCGATCCCTTGTATGTACTTTATACCTCAGGCACCACGGGTCAGCCTAAAGGTGTGGTGCGCGATAATGGCGGCCATGCTGTGGCTCTGGCTTGGTCGATGCAACATATTTACGATATTCAAGCGGGCGATGTGTTTTGGGCCGCGTCTGATGTGGGCTGGGTTGTGGGTCATTCTTACATAGTGTACGGACCGCTGCTGGTGGGCGCCACAACCTTAATGTATGAAGGTAAACCTGTCGGTACGCCCGATCCCGGCGCATTTTGGCGCACGATTGCCAAATATAAAGTTAAAAGCTTCTTCACCGCGCCGACGGCCATTCGCGCGATCAAGCGTGAAGATCCTGATGGTGAGTATTTACAAGGCGTTGATTTAACCTGTCTTAAAAATGTGTTTTTGGCAGGTGAACGTTGCGATCCCGATACTTTAGTTTGGGCACACACTAAACTCGCTAAACCTGTTATCGATCACTGGTGGCAAACCGAAACGGGTTGGCCAGTCGCGGCAAATTTGATGGGCACAGCGCCCGTCGCTATTAAGCCAGGTTCGCCCGCTTTACCTGTGCCGGGTTATGCGGTTGAAGTGGTGGACGAATTGGGCGAGCAAGTTGCGCCCAATACTTCAGGTAATGTGGTGATTAAATTGCCTCTACCGCCGGGAACCTTAACGACACTGTGGCAAAATGATCAACGCTATCAAGATAGTTACTTGTCTATGTATCCAGGTTATTACTTAACTGGCGATGCGGGTTATACCGATGAAGACGGTTATCTCTACATTATGAGTCGTATCGATGACATCATAAATGTAGCAGGACACAGGCTATCGACCGGACGTTTTGAAGAAGTATTGTGTCAACACCCTGATGTGGCCGAAGCGGCTGTGATTGGGGTGGATGACCAGCTTAAAGGTCAAGTTCCCCTCGGATTAGTGGTACTCAAGAAAGGCGTGACGATCAGCGATGAAGAGCTGCATAAACAGTTAATTACGCTGGTACGCCAAGAAATTGGTCCTGTCGCCTCCTTTAGGTTAGTGAGTGCGATTCAAAAATTGCCTAAAACGCGCTCAGGGAAGATTCTACGCGGTACTATGCGAAAAATTGCCGATAATCAGCAATATACTGCACCTGCGACCATAGAAGATCCACAGACCTTAGAGCTAGTACGCACCGCACTCACTCGCATGGGTTATGCTGATGCCTTAGTGTAAGAAATAGAGCGTAAAGGCTTTTATATAAAGAGTGTAAAGGTCTTATCGAGAGTAGAAATATCAAGGCGATAGTAAACTGACCAAGCTTGCTATCGCTTTTTTGTTTACGGCACTTTTATTCAGTTAGGATCAGATTACTTAGTTAGGATCAGAGATTGAAGTTTCTACCTTAAATTTGCTAGTCTTGCAGGCTCATCATGAGCAGCTATTACGTACTGCTGTCATGTACAGCTATATCACCTATAGTTTTTACGGTAATCACATGGCTTAGGGACGACCCTAAATACGCCTAATCTAACATGGGGACGACCCCTTTTTTGGGAGTTCACTATGAGTTGGTTCTTATTAGTCCTTGCGGGTTTATTCGAAATTGGTTGGGCCATAGGGCTTAAATATACCGAAGGTTTCACGCGTTTGTGGCCAAGTATCTTTACAGTGGCGTCGATGGCAGTGAGTGTGTTGCTACTAGGACTCGCGGTTAAGCATTTGCCTATTGGTACGGCTTACGGCGTGTGGGTCGGTATTGGTGCTATGGGGACGGCGATTGCGGGAATTATCCTCTTAGGAGAAGGCGTTAGCTTACTTAAAATCGCCAGTTTGATATTGATATTACTGGGTGTTTTAGGGCTTAAACTCGCAAACTAAGTTGTCGATAAACGTGCCAATACAAGTATCACTTGGGCTCAGTTCTAACTAACCCGTTTCGCAATACGGGATTGGCAATCTCACTGTAATCGAGATTGCCAATCGTATGCATCGCCTTTTCTCTCTGGTAATTAAGTTACAAAGATCGGTATAATTACCCCTCAAAATTGGTTAGCTCTAACCTCTGTGACCCGTGGGAATTATATAATGCAAAACCACAGCAATCTTAATGATATCGGCGTAATTGGCCTTGGCGTTATGGGTAAAAACCTCGCGCTAAACATCGCGGATAACCAATATCACGTCAGCGCATTTGACCTCGATCCTGTTAAAGTTAATGGTGTTATACAGCAAGAAAAACAGGAACGCGCTGGACTCGAACCTCGCATTCTTGGCTGTGCTAATCTTACCGAAATGTTAGCCAGTCTCACAAAACCCCGCATTCTTGTGCTTTCTGTTCCCGCGGGTGCACCCGTCGATGGTGTCTGTAGTGCTTTGATTTCTGCCGGAATTGAGTCCGATGATATCGTTATCGATACTGGTAACAGCCTATGGACTGACACTGTTGAGCGTGAAGCGCGCTACAAAGGGCAGTTTGTATTTTTCAGCTCTGCGGTTTCGGGCGGTGAAGTCGGTGCGCGTTTCGGTCCCTCACTTATGCCAAGCGGCGATATCGATGCATGGCATCACGTTGCACCTATTTGGAAAGCCATTGCCGCTAAGGTTGATGCGAGTACAGGTTTACCCATAGAGCGCTTCGAACCGGGTAATCCAGTGACAGAAGGCGAACCATGCACGACTTATATTGGTCCTGCGGGTTCTGGCCATTACGTGAAGATGGTGCATAACGGTATTGAATACGCAGATATGCAGTTGATTTGCGAAGCCTATCAAATGCTGCAAGACGGTTTAGGCATGAGCGCTGCAGAAGTCGGCGATGTGTTTGAACGCTGGAACAAAGGCAGCTTAAACAGCTATTTGATGGGGATCAGTGCCGAAGTCTTAAAACAGGCCGATCCATTAACGGGTAAACCGTTGGTGGAAATGATCTTAGATAAAGCGGGCCAAAAAGGCACGGGTTTGTGGACGGCCGTGAGCAGTTTACAAATTGGTTGTCCGGCACCGACGATTGCTGAAGCTGTATATGCTCGCGCCGTAAGTACCCAAAAATCCCTACGTTTACAACTCAGCCAGAAATTGGCTGGGCCAAATGCACCTGCTATCGATGATGCGCAAAAAGCGCAGTTGATTGAAGCCCTTGAAAGTGCGTTATATTGCGCGAAAGTGTGTTGTTACGCGCAAGGCTTCCAGTTGATGGCAATGACGGCCCATGAGCAAAAATGGCAGTTAAACTTTGCTGAAATTGCAAAAATTTGGCGTGCGGGTTGTATTATTCGCGCGACGTTCTTGCAATCAATCACTCAAGCCTATGAAGACAATGCCGAGCTTAGCAATCTGTTGATGGCGGACAGTTTTGCGTCAGCTTTATCTGAAAAGCAAGGCCTATGGCGCATTGCGGTAGCGACTGCGGTAATGCAAGGCATTCCAGCGCCTTGTATTAGCTCAGCACTGGCATATTACGACAGTTATCGCTGCGAAACATTACCAGCGAACTTGCTCCAAGGTCAGCGTGACTTTTTCGGCGCTCACACCTTCGAGCGAATCGATACGCCAGCTGGCGAGAAATATCACTTAGATTGGAGCGCCAAAGAGCGCACCTTAGCTAAGGTTTAATCTAAGGTTCTGCCCGCTATCAAAATGAAAAACGCCCCTTGATAAGGGGCGTTTTTGTTTATGGTCGATGATTATATAACGGGCTATAACTTTTTGACTTCAATTCATTTTAAGTCACTCAGCTAAGTCTTAAGCTTGAATTCCTAAGCATTCAGCTCAGATGAAAAGGCGATCAGCTTTTGCCAGAGTGCTTGGGCGACAGGGCCCAAAGGTGAGTGGGGTTTTCGCATAACATAGTAATCGAGTTGAATGTTGTTTTGTCTTTCGCGTAGATCCAGTGCGATTAATGCACCTTGTTTGAGTGAATCTTCAATCATATAGTGCGGCAGTTTGCCCCAGCCCATGCCACTTTGAATAAGCATTTTCTTGGTATAAAAATCATTAACATACCAACGTCGTTGCCCCGCCTGTACCCCAAACTCAATATTCGCAGTGCCTGAGCCCGTATCTTGGATCACGATTTGGTATTCGTTAACGAGCTCTCGTGCGTAGCTCAGTGTCGGATGGCGCTCAAGCATGCGCGGCGCGGCGACATCGAGCAGGCTACCGGAAAATAAATAGGCTAATTCTAAATGACTCGAGCGTATGGGCTCAATTCCGCCCGCGGAGATGATGATTTCGGCTTTATCTTGATTCAGCGCTTCGAGCGCACCAGTTAAAAATTCTTGTTTGAGAATGATTTGGGTGTAGGGGAACTCATTTTGAGTCAGTTCTAAAATCGGTAGAATTCGAGCGAGATTGAAAGAGGCTTCAAAAGCTAAGGTGATACTCGCTTCGTTGCCTTTGGCTAAATGTTTCGCCACTTGCTTCATTTCCTGCGCTTCATTCAGTACCCGCTGGGTATGTTGCAGCAGTTTTCGGCCTTGCTCTGTGATGGCGAGTCGATAACCTTCACGGTTAAATAAGATGAGATCGAGTTGAGATTCTAACTGTTTGATACTTTGACTAATGGCGGGTTGGGTTTTATGTAGCTTGTCACTGGCGGCTTTGAGTGAGCCCGCCTCAGCCACGGTTTTAAACATCAGCAGTTGGTCTAAGGTCACTGGGATTGCTCGCAAGTCATAAATTATTAGTTTATGAGATATTAGATTTTATTCCATATTTATTTATCTTTTATCGGCTCATAATCTACTCCATTCTCGCTCGTCGTCTGCGCATTTATGCCCAAGACTGACGGCAATATTAAGATCAATGGGGTGTGTGCGATGCGATTTTCAAACTTATGTGGTGCTAAGGGCTCAAGTATCAATGGCTTAGTTGCTGAGGCCGATTCGCAGAAGTTATTCCTTTGTGCCAATACACTCAATCGCGCCGCCGCAACCGTCACACTGGCGATGAGCATAGTGTTTTTTATCTCAGGATTTGCCAAGTTATTTGGCGTGCCTATGTTCCATGTTCCGTTTACTTTGATGAATCTTCCCACAGGGTTTGGCTATTTTATTGGTTTGATGGAAGTGATTGGCGCCCTTGGATTGTGTCTACGTGACTACCGAGTGTTATCGGCGAGCGGTTTGCTGGCGATTATGATGGGGGCGATTTATTTCCACTTTAACTATGAAGCGGCGATTAATGCACTGCCTGCATTGAGTTTATCGGCTGGACTTTTTCTGATTATCAAACTGGATGAAATTATTGAGCGTTTAGTGCAATTTCAGCGGCAGTTGGCGCTGAATCGCTCCGCATTTTAAGTGATAAAAATTGAGTCTGAAGTCAGTCGTACCGATTTAAGTTAATCAACAAGAGAAAACCATGATGCAAGTTAAAGCGAGTCGTATGCCTGTGCTATTTGTGCCCCACGGTGGTGGCCCAATGCCTTTGCTAAATGATGCCAATCATAATGAGTTACGTGCTTTTTTAACCTCAGTGACTGCGCCCATTCCAACCCCTAAGGCGATTGTGCTGATAACCGCCCATTGGGAAGAATCTGTGGTGACCTTATCGAATAGCCCTAAGCCCGGAATTTTATACGATTATTATGGCTTTCCGCCTGAAGCGTACCAGTTAACGTATCCTGCACTGGGTGAGCCAGAATTAGCCGCACAGATTGCGAATATGCTCGTGGATAAGGGGATCGCCGCTCGCTTAGATAGCGAACGCGCATTTGACCACGGCACCTTTGTACCACTTAAGTTGATGTATCCCGAGGCGAATATTCCCGTAGTACAAATGTCGTTAGTCCGCAGTCTCGATCCTGAGACCCATATAGCGATTGGCGAAGCTTTAGCGCCGCTGCGGGATCAAGGGGTATTGATTTTGGGCTCTGGCATGTCGTTTCACAATATGCGGGCGTTTTTTTCAAGCGATCCCACGGTCCAAAGTCGCAGCGCAGAGTTTGACTATTGGCTGACGCAAACATTAACCGCAAGCGTAAACACTGCCGAGGCCAAAACAGCATTGACTCACTGGCAAGCTGCTCCTGAGGCGCGGTTTAGTCATCCGCGGGAAGAACATTTATTGCCACTACATGTGTGTTTCGGCGCAGGACACAGTGATTCATCCCAAGCGCTACGTAACTTTAACGGCATTTTGCTAAATACTCTGATCTCAGGCTATATCTGGCAATAGTCTGGCAATAATCTGATGTTGGATTACTGTCGTCGAACATGGCAGTAAATCTAAGGCTAAGCATCTTAAGCCAATAAAAAAGGTTCGTATCCTCGACAGATACGAACCTTTGTTGTATTCAGGATTAAGCTGCGGCTGCTTGTAGCGACCAGTTGCATTAGCCTAGCGGCTTTACTCTTATGCGGTAAACACTAAACCCACGCTAAACAAAGTACTGAAAATCATGGTTAACTTAGCCGTGCGGCCGAGTAACGGATTTAACGCTTCACCAGACACCGCATAGAAATCGCTGCTGAGTTTACGGGCGATAAGCAGTGACAAACCCGCGAGTAATACTGGTAACCCAGGTAAAATCCCCAGTAGAAAGCCTGCAATCACTAAGCCGAAGGGCAGGTAAATCAGCGCTTGATACAACACTTTTGATTGTGCTTCGCCGATACGTACTGCCAATGTGTGTTTGCCCGCTTGGGTGTCGGTGCTAATATCACGGGTGTTATTCACCAGCATGATCGCTGCATTGAACAGCCCAATGGCGCAGCCTAATAACCAAGCATTGATTGTGGTATCGCCCGCCTGCAGATAATAACTCCCCACGACAGCGACTAATCCAAAAAAGATAAAGGCCGCAACTTCGCCCAGCCCATGGGACGCGAGGGGATAGGGGCCACCACTGTAACCGAGTGCACCTAAAATGGCTGCCGCGGCGAGAATCGCGATAGGCCAGCCTCCGTGCCAAATTAAATAGGAACCCACAGCAAGTGCCATTAATAGGCAAAATATCATGGCATTGCGGACGCTCGTTGGTGGAATTAAACCACTTTGCGTCACGCGAACGGGTCCTAAGCGTTCGGCCGTGTCTATGCCGTTTTTAAAGTCAAAATAGTCGTTAGCGAGATTGACGGCAATTTGTAATAGCACAGCGCACAGCATAGAAGTGGCAGCAATTAACCAGCTGTAACTCTCAAGATGCAGGGCGAGAATATTGCCTATCAATAGGGGACCTATGGCCGCGGGTAGCGTACGGGGTCTTATAGCTAAAATCCAAGGATTCATGGCGTCCAGTCGTTATTGGTAAATGGGAATGGTATCGAGCAAGGGCTCAATTAGCGCATAGCATAACAAGATTTAACACGAAAGTGAGCACTATCTAATAAACGCATTTAACAGAGTTTGAATTGGCGCACATATGTTCACTGATGTAGGCGGAGATTTGTCGTCAAGCTCAAAGAAAATCAAAAAAGTCTGTGTTTCTATAGCGGATGTTGTTGGAGACGCTGCACCGCCCAAGACATAGGCGTAACGCTAAATCCTATGTTCAACTGGAGATACCACAGGTGCTAGTCGCCTTATGCGGGTTGTTTTTGAGCATTTATTGGCGGCGTTTTGCCGCTACTGTTATGCCGATAAGGATATATTTGGATGCGTTTCGATAATAAGGTGGCGTTAGTCACTGGGGCGGGAGCAGGGCTAGGTCGAGCCTATGCCATCATGTTGGCTGAGCGGGGCGCGAAGGTGGTGCTCGTTGATCAGCCGTTATCGTCATCCGAGTCTATTTCTACCTATGGTGCTCAAACAATTCCGGCCAACTTAGCATTGATGCAAACCTACTGCAGCATTATTAAACTCGGCGGTGACTGTCTCTACTTTGTGCTTGATGTTAGCCAGCGGGATGAAGTAAACCGCATGGTCGAAGAGGTGATCCTACGTTGGCATCGCATTGATATCTTGATTAATAACGCGGGGGTCTACGGTGCTTGTCCGTTCGAACACATTAAGCTTGAGCAGTGGCAACGGCAATTGGATGTCGATCTCAATGGCAGTTTTTATCTGACCCAAGCCATTTGGCCCTATATGCAACAACAGGATTATGGTCGGATCATGATGACGACGGGAGCTTCGGCCTTATTTGGTGATTTGCATCAAGTCGGTTTCAGCGCGAGTAAGATGGCGCTGGTGGGCATGGTGAATTGCTTATCGATAGAAGGAGAAATTCATAATATTCGCGTCAATAGTTTATGCCCGCAGGCCGTCACAGCGATGACCGCCAAACATTTAGCGAGTGCGATTCAGCCGTTATTTTCCTTTGAGTCATTAACCGCCACAACGGCTTTTTTGGTGAGTGAACAGGCGCCCAATGGTCAACACTTACTCGCAGGTGCGGGCAGTGTCAGCCATGGCATGTTTGTCGAGTTTCAGCCTATGTATTTTAATGAGGGGCTTTTTACGCCAGATAATCTCGCGCAGCAGTGGCCCCAGCTATACCAATCCTTTCCTGTTACTTTGCACTCCAGTGGTGAGGATAAAGTCTTGTCTTGGTCTCAGTTAAGCGCGCTAGAACACCATATTAAAATTGATTGATTTGATTGTGAATAATCGATAGAAGACTGGTCAGCTTAAGGCGAACTGAGTTACCCTTTAGCATTAATGGCTAATTATGCAGTAGGATCCCATGAGTCAGGTATTAGACGATCTTTTATCATTACTTTCCCTTGAGCAAATTGAAATCGGCCTCTTTCGTGGTCAGAGCCAAGATCTGGGATTTGGGCATGTGTTTGGTGGTCAAGTGATGGGGCAAGCGCTGAGCGCCGCTAAACAAACCGTCCCCGCTGAGCGTAAGGTCCACTCATTACACTCCTACTTTTTACGTGCCGGTGACGAGAAGTTACCTATTGTGTATGAAGTCGAAAATATGCGAGATGGCGGCAGTTTTAGTGCCCGCCGCGTGAGTGCAATTCAAAAAGGTCGACCGATTTTCCACATGACCTGTTCCTTCCAAGAACCTGAAGAAGGATTTAGTCATCAAGCGATGATGCCGCAAGTACCTGGACCTGAAGGTTTATTGAATCAGCAGGAACTAGCGCTGACTATGCGGGATAAAGTGCCGCCGAGCATACTCGAAAAGTTTATGGCCGATGCGCCCATTGAGATGCGACTGGTTAATCCATTACATCCCTTTGCGCCCAAAGAAACTGAGCCGTACCGTCATGTGTGGATGAGGGCCAATGGTCCCATGCCAAATGACGCCCATATTCATGAATATTTACTCGCCTATGCCTCGGACTTTAACTTTTTGGTGACAGCGGCTCAGCCCCACGGCGTGTCGTTTTTAAGTCCTGGAGTGCGCATGGCGACGATAGATCATGCTATGTGGTTCCATCGCCCGATTAATATGGGAGAGTGGTTGCTTTACAGTATTGATAGCCCCAATGCCAGCGGTGGCAGAGGTTACGTCAGAGGGCAGTTTTTCAATCAACAAGGTGAATTAGTGGCTTCTTCTACCCAAGAAGGCCTGATCCGCATGGTAAAAGGACGTTAATATGTATCTGAAAATAAAGTCGTTTGTATTGTTATCGCTCATGGCAATTCTGCTCAATGGCTGCGTGACGGTGAAACCTGAACCCCCGATTATTATCAATGGCGCAGCGGGTTATTTAGAGAAAATTCCCTTGCCTCAAGGTTGCCAAATCACTATTGCAATCATTGATTTGAATACCCCGGGTGTTATCGTCGCACAGAAAACCTTTAACATCGCCAGAGCGCCAGTGCCGTTTAAATTTACGCTGCCTGCAAAATCGATCGATAAGAGTATCCAATATGGCGTAGTGGCGATGATCAAGTTCCAAGACCAAGTGATCTTTCAAACCTATGACAGGTTCCCTGTCGTCAATAATGATAAGTTCACGACAGAAGTGTTAATGAAGGCGGTCATGGCGAATTAATCACTCCTAATTATTGCCTGCGCATTATTTTTGTATTGCTGAAGATGTAGCCCTTTCAATTTATATTGCAAGGGCTTTTTTTTGGTTAATATTCGGGTATCCATGTTGTAAATGTAAAATCAAATATGATTTTGCTTTACACAGAGCTAAGAATATTAATGCATAAGTTAGTCTTTTTTATAAGGAATGTCATTCTGTAAAAAACGGCATTCACACTAATTTTGTTTAAAAAAAGTTAAAGATAAGTTTGGTTTATGTTTAATTTTATTTTCGCAAATGTTTATTTTGTAACAGATATTTTTTATGAATAATAATATTTTTACGGTCACTCGTTCTGTTTTTTAGTGCACTATCTTGGCGCTCAAACATTTAAGCGTTTTAAATAATATACTGATTTTAAATAACTATTTGTATTTCACATTTTTGTTTATGAGCTTTAATTTACCGGCTATTCAACCTGCGAAACAATCTATTTCTCTTTTTTAAGATAAATAGAAGCTGATATACGATTTACTGAATAACGTTCCGTTAACTTCATGTTTTAATTTGTATCTTCGCGTGTTACAAATTGTCGCGATAAAACTCAGTGATCATCATTACAGTAAATTGAATAGTTATTCATAAAAAATGTCAGTTACAGGTGAAGTTCTTGGTTGTTGCAGTATGTTCATGCCACCAACCTGAGTTTTATAAATCATACAACTTATAAGAATTAGGGAAGTCACAATGAAAACTAAAATAGCACTAGCAGTGTCTATGGCGCTGTTATCGTCGGCGGCAAATGCGCAAACCGTTTTATCACCTACGGGTGAAACCTTGCAGTTAGATATTCCAAGTGAACTACAAGCCACGTCATTACGCGGTAATGCCGCCGGAGCTGAAGTTAAGTTTGTACCAGAAGCGGATTTAGGCGAGGGTGAATTTACTTATATCGTTCGTTTACGTGACAGTTCAGTCGCTAATTATCAAGGAACGACTCCTGGCTTTAAAGCGACGAGCTCACAGAAAGTGCAGACAAGTGGCACTTCAAAAGTCGCGGTGAATGGCAAACTCGATGCTTCAAGACCTGAAGTTAAAAGTTATGTTAGCTATTTGAAAGTCAAACAAAATCGATTTCTAGCTAACGCAAGTGCGGCTATTGGCACCAATCTGCAGCCATTAACGACCTATCAGTATGCGTTAAACGGTATGGCAGTTCGCATGACTCAAGCTCAAGCGAAGAAAATGGCTGAGTTACCTGAGGTTGCGTTTGTTGAGCGCGAGCGCATGGAACAAATGGAAACTGATGTCAGTCAAGCGCTTATCGGTTCGCCAAATGTATGGGATGGCAGTGCAACGGGCACTAAAGCCATGGGTGAAGGTGTGATTGTCGGTATCATCGACTCAGGTATTAACTCTGACCATGCTTCATTTGCGGATGTTGGCCAAGATGGTTATGACCACACTAACCCATTAGGTCAAGGCATCTATATTGGTGACTGTAAAACTGACTTCGCCAGCATGTGTAACGACAAACTGATCGGTGTCCGTAGCTATCCAGAAATCACCAATAACTTTGATGACGTAAAAGTGTATGGTGACATCCCCCCGGCAAAAAATGGTGAGGATTACGGTGGACACGGTTCGCACGTTGCTAGTACAGCAGCGGGTAACATTTTAGTTAATGTCCCTTACGTGCAAGGTGAAACCGGTAAGTTAGAAGGTGATGGTATTGCGACGGGTCTTGAATTTGCGCAAATCTCAGGTGTTGCACCACATGCAAACATCATAGCTTATCAAATCTGTAATCCGGGTAATGCGGGCGACACTTATTCTGGCTGCCCGACCGCACCTATTTTGAAAGCATTAGACGATGCAATCAAAGATGGCGTCGATGTGATCAACTTTTCGATTAGTGGTGGTGGAAATCCGTGGAATAGTGCAACAGAACAAGGTTTCTTAGCTGCGCGTAATGCGGGTATTTTTGCTGCAGTCGCTGCGGGTAACACTCGTGGCGCAACAAACACGAGCCCTGCAATTAATCAAACGCCTTACTCTACACCTAAAAATGCACCTTGGTATACGTCAGTTGCTAATTCGACCCACAATCGCGACATAGTACGCGCCGTTGAATTTAACGGTAAAAACTACCACTACACTGCTGGCTCTGGCCCTGTTCAAACTGAAGTGCTCAAAGGTGTGCCTGTTTATGCAGGCACAATTGATGCGGCCAATTTTGAAGCCTGTAAACCATTCGCTGCTGATGCTTTTAAAGATAAGATCGCTGTTTTAAGACGCGGTGGTTGTTCATTCGATATTAAAGTCGCTGCGGCGAAGGAAGCTGGCGCTAAAGGGGTGATTGTTTTCAATAGAGATGGTGAAAATAATGCGCGCCTGATCATGTCTGGGTTAGATAAATTGGATATTCCAGCGGTATTTATTGGCGATATCGATGGCTTAGAACTGATTGCTGCTATGGCAGCAAATCCAGCGCTTGAAATCACGCTGTCTCCAACTCCTAAAGTCGTCAGTAAAGAAGCGGATGTTTTAGCTGCCAGCTCCTTGATTGGACCTAACCTGACTAACGATGTACTGGTGCCTTATGTTGCTGCACCGGGCAGTGACATCTACGCTGCTTATTCAGATCAACAGTTTGGCCATGATAAGACAGGGACTGATCCTGCTGATTTCACTTTGATGTCAGGTACTTCAATGGCGAGTCCTCATGTTGCCGGTGCTGGCGCGTTACTTAAATCGCTGCATAAGGATTGGACCCCAGATAACATTCGTTCTGCGCTAATGATGACAGCAACGACAGCTCAAGCCATGAAAAAAGCCGATGGTAAAACCGTTGCAGATCCGTTTGACGTAGGCGCAGGCCGTATTCGTGTGGATTTAGCGGCTAAATCTGGCTTAGTGATGGATGAAAGTGCCTTAAACTACGAGATTGCTAACCCTACAACAGGTGGCGATCCACGTAAGCTAAACATTCCAAGCATGGCTGATTCACGTTGTATCGATACTTGTACTTGGACACGTACTGTTACTGCAACGGCTGACGGTAGCTGGACTGCAAAAGGTGTTTCCGCAACCGATAAGTTCGCGTTAACTGTGACGCCAGAAAGCTTCAACCTGAAAAAAGGTGAGAGCCAAACTATCACAGTGACAGCTGATGTGACTGACGTCGGTGCAAGTTGGGGCTTTGGTAACTTAGTATTAGCTTCGGAAGCCTTCCCAACGGCTAACATGCCGATCGTGGCTAAGATTGCTAAACGCGACTTACCTGCGGTTGTTAATGTTTCAGCCTCACGCGATGCCGATGAGCGCAATTTGGCTCACTTGAAAGCGATTGATCTACCGGGTGTTGCGGCGACAGTGACTGAACTTAAGTTAAGTGCTACTTATGAATCAAGTGTGAAACAGGATTCAAATACCGATAGTGCATTTGATGATTTAGCCGATGGCGTAAAAGTATTTAGCTTTAACGTTGAAGACAAAGCGTTATATTTCAATGCATCAATCGGTAATACCACGTCTCCTGACTTAGACATGTTTGTGATACTCGATAAGAAAGATGGTAGTAAGCTTTCTATGGCGGCATCTTCTGCGTTTAGTGGTTCAAAAGAAAGTGTGTCTATTAAGAACCCAGTGAAAGGTGAGTATATCGTCGTGATACAAAACTATCAGGCATCAGCAGCCGATGCGGATGATGCTTTTAGTTTGAAACAAGTGACCTTATACGATGAAGCGGGTGATAACTTAACGGCAAATCTTACCGGTGATCATAAAGATTTCAACGTCAACTTAGCTTGGAAACAAGCGATGTTAGTGGGCGATGCAGGCTTGGCAATGCTGACTCTGACCACCACTGACGACAAAGTCGCACCGGTTAAAATTCCGGTTATATTTGAGCGCGTCAGTGATGATGTTTTACCGCCTCTAGGTAGCACTGTTTCTGGCGAGTTAACGCCAGGCGCCGCTAAAGTGATGAAGACCCGTGTCGAAGCGAACAAAACGCAAGAAACCCGCGTTTACACTTTAGAGGCGTTATTACCAGAAGGTCACGAAGTGGCTAATATCAGCCATCAAGGTACACAAGTGGGTAATAAGATCACTTGGACTATCGAGATGGTCTCTGGTGCATCGGCACAAGATGTGACGTTTGACTTAGTGCCACGTAAGGCAAGCCAAGACAACCTTGTGACTTTGACCAACAAAGTGAACAACGAGTCGGCTGAAATCTTGAAGCAAGAATATCAATTTGATGTTCCAGAAGTGGCGCCAGTGGCAGTGATTGAAGCACCGGTATCTGTTCAAGAAGGTAAACCACTGTTTATCGATGCGAGCAAGTCATCCGATGCCAACAATGATCCATTAACCTACAAATGGACTCAGTTAGGCGGTGCGAGCTTTAACTTTGACGCTAATGCAGCCAAGCTTAATCTAGTGGCGCCAGAAGTGAGTGGTACAGCTCAAACAGTGTCATTCCAACTTACTGTAGCGGACAACCATGGCAATAAAGATTCAAGTGTCGTGTCTGTGTCTGTGACTGAAACACCAGCTAAGAAAGATGATGGTGGTTCATTAGGTTGGTTAAGCTTGTTATTGCTACCGTTTGCCTTTGGTCGTCGTAAACAAGGCTAATCGCTCAGGGTTAAATCGAAAGGTTTAACAGTAATTTAATAGTAAATAGAGAAGGGCTGATATTGATATCAGCCCTTTTTGTTTTAATCGATTGAGGTTAGCGATTACTCATCAAAAAATCGACAAAGGCACGGTCTGCTTGACTGACGGGGCGTTGTTTTTTCCATGCGATATGCAGGTTCAAAAATACTGGTGGATCGAAGGGTTTAGCTAAAATGTCATCTTTTGAACTTATTGCCATTTCGAGCACGCTGGTGATCCCAAATCCTTGGGAAACAATCTGTTTGATAAGGTTAATCAAATTAGTCTCGAAGGCGACATTGGGCTTTTTCCCCAGATCCTTGGCTTGCGATAAGATCCACTCGCGGTGGAAATAACCTGTCTTGAACATCACTAATTCATGGTCGAAAAAGTCATTGAGACTGACGGCGTTATGTTCCGCTAAAGGATGTTCGGCTCCCATAGCGATCACCATTTGCTCACGGATCAACAGCTGACTATCAAATTCGGGTTGTAGGTCTTGGGCGGTAATGATTGCAATATCCACTTCTTCCTGTTGCAACATACGCAACGCGTCCCGCGTCCCGCCTTCAAACAGTGATAGTTTTAACTCGGGGTATTTATGCCGAAAAGCCATTAAGCGCGAGGGCAGGTAGAAAGACCCCAGCATGCCCGGCACGGCAATACGGACTTCCCCCGAGGTGAGATTGGCCATGGCACGGATTTGCGCTTCGGCCTGCTTAATCTGTTTCAGGATCAAAGTGGCATGTTGATGCAGGACTAAACCTTCGGCCGTGAGTGCGAGTAGCTTGTCATTCTTGTTGCTCGTACGATTGACTAAAGTCACGCCGAGTGCGACTTCTAAGCGCTTGATACTTTGGCTTAACGCCGGTTGAGCCATATTCAGTTTCTTGGCTGCGGCGGTAAAGCTGCCAGTACTGGCAAGGGCATCTAAATGTTTGAGTTGGCGGATATCCATCAATCGGGCCCATACTGTTGAATAGTGGCAAGGTCGGTGCGTTGTGGTTATAACAAAAATCAATGATAGCGATAGATATTATCTATTATTGTTATGTTATGCCCAGTGATAACCTTTGTCTATCCTATGAGTGATGCTTTGTCGAGGCTCCTGTGCAAGCCGTGTTAGATACTATGATTGATCATAAACAGCGTGATACCCGACTGATGTGGGCGCTATGTGTTGCTTCTGTGGTGGTGTATATCAACTTGTATCTGATGCAAGGCATGCTGCCGCTAATTGCGGAGCATTTTACGGTATCAGGGTCTAAAGCGACGTTAATCCTGTCGGTAACCAGTTTTTCCTTGGCCTTTTCATTGCTCTTGTATGCGGTACTGTCAGACCGTATCGGTCGACACACGCCGATCATTGTCAGCCTGTGGTTGTTGGCGTTATCTAACTTATTGTTGATTTGGGCTCCGGATTTTAACGGGTTAGTGCTAGTGCGATTGCTGCAAGGTGCGTTACTCGCTGCCGTGCCAGCAATTGCGATGGCGTACTTTAAAGAGCAGTTGTCACCGAGCACTATGCTCAAAGCCGCGGGCATTTACATTATGGCGAATAGCATTGGTGGCATTGTTGGTCGTTTACTCGGCGGCGTTATGTCGCAGTTTTTATCTTGGCAAGAATCCATGTGGCTGTTGTTTTTAGTCACCTTAGCGGGCGTGGCTTTAGTGAACTATTTGCTGCCTTCACTTGCCGATGCGCAGGCCATGTCAAAGAGCAAAACCGAGCCTTCTTTATCAAAACGCGCCCGTTTAGCCCAAGATCTTCATGGCTTTAGCCATCATCTCACCGATGCACAAATGCGCTTGGTCTACGCGATTGGCGGCTTAACCTTTATGATGATGGTGAATCAATTTAGTTTTATTCAGCTGCATTTGATGGCGGCGCCCTATGAATGGAGTCGCTTTCAAGCAACCTTGATTTTCCTGTGTTATTCCAGCGGGACTATAGCTTCGTATTTCACTGCGAAATGGCTCGCCAAATTTGGCCAACATAAGTTGTATCAGTGGTCTTGGTGCGTGATGTTGCTCGGCAGTTTACTGACCCTGTTTGATACCACTTTAACCATTAGCTTAGGTTTTCTGATGACAGCCTGTGGCTTCTTCCTCACCCACAGTTGCTGTAATTCTTTTGTCGCGATGCGCGCCAGTCGCGATCGGGCTAAGGCGACATCACTGTATTTATGCTGTTACTACTTAGGCGCGGCGATTGGCGGCCCTTATTTGATGATGTTCTGGCATGAGGCGCAGTGGCGCGGCGTGGTGATGGGCTCGTTAACCTTACTGGCCTTGATTGCCTTAGCCATCACCCGTTTGCATTACCATCAAACGCATGTCAAACGGGTATTAGTCTAGCTTTCAATTTGTTGTTTAGTCATCGGAATTAATGTACTGCTTGCGGTCTAAATCATATTTACGCATTTTGTCGTAGAGGGTTTTGCGGGGCAGTTCCAACTGTTCCATTGTCTGCTTAATGCTGCCCTTGTTGTGGCTGAGCGCTTCTTCAATCAGTACCCTTTCAAAAAACTCGACTCGTTGCAGTAATGACATGCTCGAGTGCAGGCTTGGGGTATTGCCCAAAGTGCCAGCAAAGGCGGCTTCTCCGCCCAGCAGTACAAAGCGTTCGGCGAGATTACGTAACTCACGCACATTGCCCGGCCAGTCGTGGGAGGTGAGTATGGCGTTTTGCTCCGCATTTAAGGCAATAAGCGCTTTGTGATAGCGTGCCGATGCAACCCGGGCAAAGTGCAGGAACAGCAAAGGAATATCTTCACGGCGATCCCGCAGGGGAGGGATAGGCACAGTCACCAGATTTAAGCGATACAACAAGTCTTGGCGAAATTCCCCCGTGTCACACAAGCTTTTTAAATCCACCTTAGTGGCGGCAATCACACGTATATCTAAGTTGATGCTTTTGTTTGACCCTAAGCGTTCAACTTTACGATCTTCAAGTACCCGCAGCAGTTTTACTTGCAGCGATAGTGGTGTACTTTCAATTTCATCTAAAAATAATGTGCCGCCGTTTGCGTATTCAAACTTACCAATGCGCATCTTATCGACGCCGGTAAAGGCACCCGCTTCGGCGCCAAAGAGTTCACTTTCAATCAGATTTTCAGGAATCGCCCCACAGTTGATGGCGACAAAGTTGGCTTGGCTGCGGCTGCTGTGATCGTGTAAATAGCGGGCGACGAGCTCTTTACCTGTGCCTGTTTCACCCTCGATTAACACGTCAGCTGGGGTATCTATCACTTGATCTATGATGTGGCGCATGCGGTTGATGCCGACGCTGTTACCCAAAATGCGCGGGCCTGGTACGCTCTGACTTTCGAGATCCTTTTTAAGCTTACGGTTCTCTAGGGTCAGGCTGCGTTTATCTAAAGCGCGCTTCACCACATCGAGTATATGTTCGTTATTGAAGGGCTTTTCGAGAAAGTCGTAGGCACCTTGCTTTAAGGCATTGACTGCCATGGCGATATCCCCAAACCCTGTCAATAGCACAACGGGGAGGTCGGGGTCCTGCAGGCGGATTTGTTGCATTAAGCTGATGCCATCTAATTGCGGCATGTTGACATCCGATATCACCATTCCCGCCCAATCTTTATGTAGGAGTTTAGCAATCCCTTTAGGCTCTGTGGTGGCGAGCGCCTTAATGCCCTCAAGTTCAAATAGCTGAACGAGAACTGTGCCTATGTGCGGCTCATCGTCGATGATGAGTACAGAATAATCTTGGATAGAATTGGGCACACTCATGAGACTAACATTCCTCAAGCAAATAAATAGGTAAAATAATCTGGAAAATGGCGCCACCCTCTTCGGCATTGGCAACGTTAATCTGGCCTTGCATGGATTCGATAATACGCTGTGAAATCGATAAGCCAAGCCCTAGGCCATGCCGCTCGTTGGTGGTGAAATAAGGTTCGAAGATTTTCTCCATTTGGCTTTCACGTACGCCAGGACCTGAATCTTGGATACTGATGCAGAACTTATCTTCACTGGTCACGCGGATGACCAAGCGGCGTTTAACCGATTGTTGCATAGCGACAATGGCGTTGCTCATGATATTGACAAACACTTGCTGCAATCGGACTTTATCGCCCCAAACCTGATAGTTGCCATTGGGTAACTGCACATCGAGTTCAACGCCTTGCTTGTCTATTGCGGGCTGAACTATGGTCAGCGCTTGTTTGATACAGCGGCCAATATCGGTAGCGCTATCCGTGCCTTGGCTCTTGCGAGTGAAGCTTTTAAATTGGCCGACAATATCGGCCAATCTATCGGTCAGTTCAATAATAATCTTGATATTATCCAGTGCCTTATCTTGCATATTACGGGCTAGAAAGGTTTGAGTATTTTGCGCGTAGCTGCGCAGTGCTGCAAGCGGCTGATTAAGCTCATGGTTAATGCTGGCGGATAAACTGCCGATCACTGTGAGTTTAGCCGCTTGAATGAGTTCATCCTGAGTATCTTTAAGCTGATTGTTCGCCTGCTGCAAGTCTTGAGTTCGTTCTTCTACGCGTTGTTCTAACAGGCTTTGTGCCAGTTGCATGCGCTGTAGGTTGCGCCGCCGCTCGGCACTAAACAAGATGCTGAGTGCCAGCAATAGATAAATACTGGCCGACAGTAACATCAGCGCAGGTAAAGACGACAGCAAGGGTTTGATGGGGGCTAAGATATGCACCCGCCAGCCAGCTTTGGCCATTAACTGATGATTATCCATGTATTGCTCATGATCTCTACCTGTTTGCAATTGGTAGAGCATAGCTTGGCTGCCACTCTCATAGGGTGGCTTCATTAACAGCTCACCTATGGGGCGTTCTGCGTAACGCTTTGATGCATTGAGCATATACTGTTTGGCTTGGGTAAGTGGGGTGAGTGACTTTAACCGCCACTCATCGACACTGGAGATAAAAACAATGTCCTCTGGGTCGCTGATAAGGAATTGATACTGGCCCGCAATGGCCATGCTTGTGCTTTGCTGCTCGATACCGCTAATGTCCACTTTGACAATGATCGCGCCGAGTATGCCTTTACCGCCTTGCTGATAAATAGGGTAGGAGAAATAAAAGCCACGCTTATCTGAGCTGGTACCCACGGCATAATAACGGCCTAAATTACCCGAGATAGCATCGGTGTAATAGGGCCTAAAGGAATAGTCCTTGCCGATAAAGGAGAAACTCTGTTGCCAGTTGCTGGCGGCAATGGCGATCCCTAAGGCATCAATCAGATAGATATCTGACGCCTCAGTGACATGCTGGATTTCTTCCAGATATAAATTAAGCTCTTGGACTTTATCAGGATTTTGTTGATCGTTCAGTACATTGGCGAGCATAGGGTTAGTTGAGAGCACATGGGGAATACTTTCGTAGCGCGATAACGCCCCATCAAGGAAACTGATTAATTCTTTTAGTTGTTTCTCAGATTGAGTTTGGATCTCGATTTTACCTTGATGCAAATGCACCCAATAGGTCAGTTTGAGTGTTGCAAATAGACCTGCAAGTAACACTACAGTGAGAAAGAGGCGTTTCTTGGCCTTAGGCGTCATGGGCAACATGGTGGCTATCCTGATAAAGCGACGGTATCAATCATTGAGACTGTACATCATAAAACAAAGCGAGCCTGACTAGGCTCGCTTAAAAACTAACTGTAATCAAGGGGTAATCTCATTACCTTGAATTTCAGCTTAATATCCACGCATCGAATCCAACCATTCTGGTAAGAAGAGCGAAATCTGCGGCACGTAAGTGATCAAGGTTAAGAAGGCTAACATCAATAGTAACCAAGGCAGAACCGATTGAATGACCCAACCAATACTCTTACCTGTGATCCCTGCGGTAACAAAGAGGTTGAGCCCCACCGGCGGCGTGAGCATACCTATCTCCATGTTCACCACCATTATGATACCTAAGTGAATAGGATCTATGCCTAAGTGAGTCGCGATAGGGAAGAGGATCGGCGCCATAATCAGGACAATCGCCGATGGCTCCATAAAGTTACCAGCAGCAAGTAGCAGTAAGTTAACAATGATCAGGAAGCCCCAAGCGGGTAAACCCATATTAACAATATGCTCAGCGATAATATGCGGGATACGCTCAGTGGTTAAGACATGCGCGAACAACATAGCGTTAGCTATGATAAACAGCAGCATGATACTGACCTTAGCGCCATCACGCACTACGTTACGTATGTCTTTGTCGATAGGCGTTTTAATCAGTCCTAGGAACATGTGACCTAAGTTACGTGCCGCGGCTTTAGGTAAGCTTTCACCTTGGTTGCGCCAAGCCACCTCTTTTAATGGTCCAATGTCACGGTAACCAAATACCGCAATAAAATACGCATACATACAAGCTACCGCTGAAGCTTCAGTCGGGCTCGCAACGCCGCCATAGATAGAGCCTAGAACGATAAGGATGAGTGCTAATCCACCCAAAGCTTTAGCGCTTGAAATCCCTAGTTGTTTAAAGCCTGGAAAAGGACGCGAAGGCAGGTTCTTAAAGCGGGCGACGATGTAGATAACGATCATCAGGATGAATCCCATCATTAAGCCTGGAATTAAACCTGCCATAAACATTCTTGCTGCGGACACTTCGGTCGCTGCCGCATACACCAACATCACAATGGACGGTGGGATCAAAATACCAAGTGTGCCTGAGGTGGTGATAACCCCCGCCGCAAACTTCTCGGGATAACCCGCTTTAACCATGCCCACAATCACGATTGAACCAATCGCCGCTACGGTCGCGGGTGATGATCCTGAAACCGCCGCAAACAGCATACACGCCATAACAGATGCCATCGCTAATCCACCACGGACATGTCCAATACTGTCCATGGCAAAATCGATAATCCGTCTCGCGACGCCACCAGTTGAGAGGAAGGCGGATGACAGAATAAAGAAGGGGATAGCGAGTAGAGTGTAATGCTCCGATGAAGACTCATACAGTTTGAGTGCCACTGAGGCTAAGGAGTCATTCGAGAAAAACAAAATGGTGAGCATGCTGGAAAAACCTAACGCGATAGCGATAGGCATACCGAGAAACATACACACTAATAGGGCGGTAAATAGGGTTGCAATCGCCATTATTTAGTCTCCTTTTCGTCAGAGACGGGTTCTTCATTGGCGTTTTTAACGCTTTCATCGATTAAATGCATACTTTCTTTCGCTTCATCAGCAAATTGGAAGCCAGTGACTTGGTCACGTAGGATGGCAATAAAGAGTTCGGCGAATCGCCAAGTCAACATCGAAAAACCAATGATCAAAATACTCTGAGACAGCCAAATAGGGACTGCGCCATCTTCAACATCAATCCGTAAGGTGTTCCAAGCAAAGTCTGGGTCGAGGCTTTTTAACAAAAATTGGGGGAAATTAATATCTTCCATAGGCACACCAATTTGATACATCTGGCTTAAGTAATCCCAACTGCCTTTTAAAAAGAGTCCGCAATAGACAATACAGACAAAGGCGGTAACGAGGGACGTTATCTTTTTGGCCCGAGGCGCTAAGTTTTTAACGAAGGCATCGACACCAATGTGCGCGCCAACTTTTACCCCATAAGACATACCAAACAACACAAACCAACCGCAAAAGGTCAGTGTGAGTTCTTGGATCCACAGAAAACCCGTATTGAAGAAGAATCGTGCGACGACTTCTGAAAACACTAACAACGTCATCAGAGTGATCAATAAATTGAGCACACCTTCTTCAAAATAACCAAATATTCGCGATATCACAGCCATAATCCCCTCGCTGAAATGGCCGCTTAACCTCGGTTGAGGTTAAGCGGCTATCATCATTATTATTTATTTGCAGCTACAGCAGCTTCAATCACATCTTTACCGATTTGCTCTTCAAATTTAGCCCAAACTGGTTTCATCACATCGACCCATTTTTGACGTTCAGCAGGCGTTAAAGTCACTAACTGTGAACGTTTAGAATCTAGGATTAACTGTTTGTCTTGGTTATCTTTCTCAGCGGCAATTTTGTTACCTAATGCGATAGATTCATCTAATGCTTCTTTGATGATCTTACGTTTGTCAGCAGGTAAGCCTTTCCAGAAAGTGTCAGAGGTCACGACCATGTAGTCGAGTACACCGTGATTACTTTCAGTGATTTGGCTTTGCACTTCATAGAACTTTTGTGAGTAAGTATTTGACCATGTGTTTTCTTGACCATCGATAGCGCGGGTTTGCAGCAGGGTAAATACTTCAGAGAAAGGTTTTTTCACTGGAATAGCGCCGACAGCATCAAATTGAGCCGCCAAAACATCAGACGCCATTACGCGGAACTTCAAGCCCTTTGCATCAGCAGGATTTTTAAGTGGCGTGTTAGCCGAGAACTGTTTCAGACCATTGTGTAAATAGCCTAGACCGACAATCCCTTTACGGGTCATAGAGTTCAGCAGTGTTTGACCTGCTTCACCTTGTTGGAAACGGTTTACCGCATCCATATCATTGAAGAGGAAAGGTAAATCGAATACTTGTAGGCGTTTAGTGTAACGTTCAAATTTTGAGAGTGACGGCGCAACAAATTGCACGTCGTTTAACAGTAGTGCCGCTAACTCGTTGTTATCCCCAAATAACTGTGAGTTAGGAAATACACTGACCTTGTATTCACCCGGTAAACGTTGTTCAACGAGTTCTTTAAACTTAAGTGCCATTTGGCCTTTGGGCGTATTTTCTGCCACAACGTGCGAAAACTTAATTTCAATAGGTTCTGCAAATACGTTAAAGCTGGTTGCGAACACGGAGGCAACGGCGAGCATTTTGACTAAGGTTTTGAGTGGACGGGTCAATCCAGTTTGTTGATTCAATGTCATCTTGAGTTCCTTTTTCTGTTGTTAGGATTTGTCCTCAGTCTTGGTTAGTTTGTTACCAAGTTTGAGTAGGAATACAGCCTTGATTTCCCTGAGGTCTGTCTTACTAAAGGCAAATACCACGCCAACTTACACTGACTTCTGTAAGTGTTTGGTTACTAAAGTGTAGTTCATTTGATGTTTGTCACACTTTTAGTTTTGTGGGTGAGATCTCGCTCACAGTGATTTTGTATTTGGGTGGGAACCCACCCATGGCGCGGATCTGCCTCAAATAGACGGCCCTCTTAGGTGCAGGTTTATTAAACAAACTTAGTTATTTTGAGATCAAAAAATGCCGCAAAAGTATGCGTTACGCTGAAACATGCGTGATGGATTATTTTGGGATAAGCAGTGTAGGCTGATTGTATGGTCAATTGTGGTCAAGTCGATGGCGTTTGTCGTCAATCAAGACAAGGGATCAGTTGGCGGAGTTAATCATCATCTAAAAGGATACGTTTTAGGATCGCATCGCTAGGCAACAACTCTAAGTGGCCTTGTTCGTCAAAGTACCAACCGGTAATAAAGCCCTTTTGGCGCATGCTGACGAGATTGTGCATGACTTCCCGTGCTTCCTTTAGTGCCGTTTGCTCATCGCAAGCGTGGGTATGCTTTAAATAAGCGGCAATATTGGCAAGAGAAGCGGATTGACTGACGCTGGCCATAATGTTGATCTCCAAACAATGCTAAAAGCAGAATGAAATCAGGCTGAGTGTCGATAGAGCTTGGTATTTTACGGATTATAAAAGGCGAAAGAGTAAAATTTAGCACTCGCTGATTGAGATCAAGCATAGTTGAGTCAGCGTGTTGGTAAAGTTTATTGGGGGGATAAATATGGTGGTCGCTACTGGGCTCGAACCAGTGACCCCCTCCTTGTAAGGGAGGTGCTCTCCCAGCTGAGCTAAGCGACCTGGGATGTAACTTGTGTATTGCAGAATATGGTGGTCGCTACTGGGCTCGAACCAGTGACCCCCTCCTTGTAAGGGAGGTGCTCTCCCAGCTGAGCTAAGCGACCTGGGATATAACTTGTGTATTGCAAAATATGGTGGTCGCTACTGGGCTCGAACCAGTGACCCCCTCCTTGTAAGGGAGGTGCTCTCCCAGCTGAGCTAAGCGACCTGGGATATAACTTGTGTATTGCAGAATATGGTGGTCGCTACTGGGCTCGAACCAGTGACCCCCTCCTTGTAAGGGAGGTGCTCTCCCAGCTGAGCTAAGCGACCTGGGAATTCTGATATTACACAATTTTTAAGTCATTATTCATTGAAGAATGGTGGTCGCTACTGGGCTCGAACCAGTGACCCCCTCCTTGTAAGGGAGGTGCTCTCCCAGCTGAGCTAAGCGACCTGGGAATGACTTTCACACAATGAGATACATTAAGTTATATGGTGGTCGCTACTGGGCTCGAACCAGTGACCCCCTCCTTGTAAGGGAGGTGCTCTCCCAGCTGAGCTAAGCGACCTGGGATATAACTATTTTGTACAGCCATTTTCTTTACAAATTATGTATAAAAACAATACATCTATAAAAACAATGGTGGTCGATACTGGGCTCGAACCAGTGACCCCCTCCTTGTAAGGGAGGTGCTCTCCCAGCTGAGCTAATCGACCTCGCTGTGTGGAGCCGTATTATAGGGAGGTTCGATCTAGTGTCAACGCTTTTTAGTGAAAAAAGCATTGGTCGCGCTATTTTTGTTCGCATTGGCTTAATGCTAATCACGCCGCCGATCAAAGTGTTAGTTTATTCGCCTGTCAATGGCGTGCAATTTGGGTGTTTGGGATGCCGCGATAGCTAGACTCATGTCATTCGTGAGCATTTCGGACGATAAAATGACAGGGTGTGAGTGACTCACAATGATTAGATGTTAGAGATTGAGTGGATAGCGGTGTATAGGCGTTGCGCCAAAGACACACTATTTATAGCTGAAGGCATGATAGGGGCAAAAGTAGGGCAGGGATCTAAGCGTAGCGAAAATCAATCCATGAGTCATAAGTCAGATAAATGGGGCACAGGTTTGCGGGTGATAGCTGTGGCATCACTTTATATGTGCACCTTTATATAGGCTTCACTATATAAGGAGGGGATTTAGCGTAACGATTTTACTAGATAAGTGATACAGCAGAGCTTGTCCCATTTGCAGCGCCTGCTTTGACTGTTAGAATAAGCCCACTTTTTTATCGTGATTGTCTTTATCTAGACGACTTTATATAGGTTAGTGTCCCATTATGACAACTAAGACGCGTTTTGCCCCTAGTCCTACTGGTTTCTTACATGTTGGTGGTGCCCGTACTGCACTTTATTCTTGGTTACAAGCCCGTGCCAATAACGGTGAGTTTGTATTACGCATTGAAGACACTGATATTGAGCGTTCGACTCAAGCCGCCTGCGATGCGATTTTAGAAGGTATGAACTGGTTAGGTTTGACATGGGACGAGGGCCCGTATTACCAAACTAAGCGTTTTGATCGTTATAACGAAATCATTGCCCAAATGTTAGCAAAGGGCACTGCATATAAATGCTATTGCTCACGTGAGCGTATTGATGCGTTAAGAGAAGCACAAGCCGCCAACGGTGAAGCACAAAAGTACGATGGTTGCTGCCGTGACTTGCCTGCTCGTGATACTGATGAGCCATTTGTCGTGCGCTTCAAAAATCCTATCGGCGGTTCAGTGGTATTTGATGACCATGTTCGTGGCCGTATTGAATTTTCTAACGATGCATTAGATGACTTGATCATCGCCCGTACCGATGGTGTGCCAACCTATAACTTCTGTGTAGTCGTTGACGATTGGGATATGGGAATTACTTGTGTGGTTCGTGGTGAAGATCATATCAACAATACGCCGCGTCAAATTAATATCCTTAAAGCATTAGGGGCGCCAATCCCAGAATATGCTCACGTCTCTATGATTCTCGGTGATGATGGCGCGAAATTATCTAAGCGTCATGGCGCAGTGAGCGTAATGCAGTACCGTGACGATGGCTATTTGCCAGAAGCACTGTTGAACTACCTAGTACGTTTAGGTTGGTCACATGGCGATCAAGAAATCTTCTCATTAGAAGAAATGAAGCAATACTTTAAGCTCGGTGATATCAATAAAGCCGCTTCTGCCTTTAATACCGATAAACTGGTGTGGTTGAACCAACACTATATAAAGAGTCTTGCCCCAGAATATGTGGCGACACACTTACAATGGCACATGGACGATCAAAAAATTGATATGTCAAACGGCCCAGCATTATCGGAAGTGGTTACGGCATTAGCCGAACGCGCTAAGACACTAAAAGAGCTAGCCGCTTCTAGCCGCTACTTCTATGAAGACTTTGCTGAGTTTGATGAAGCCCAAGCGAAAAAGCATTTACGTGGTGTTGCGTTAGAGCCATTGCAACTGGTTCAACAAAAATTAGCCGCATTAACTGAGTGGACTGTAGAAGCTATCCATCAGGCGATTGAAGACACTGCAACTGAATTAGATGTGGGTATGGGTAAAGTTGGTATGCCTTTACGTGTCGCAGTAACAGGGGCAGGGCAGTCACCAGGCCTTGATATCACATTATTTTTAATCGGAAGAAGCCGTTCTGAGCAAAGAATATCCAAAGCGATTGAATTTGTAGCAGATAGAATAAATTCCTAAAAAACGAGTTGACACTTTTAGGTGCGCTGCATAGAATGCGCCACGCAGTTGAGACACAGACGAGCAAATGCTTCTAGTGCACTTAAATGTAGCTTGATAAGTTTTGGGGTTATAGCTCAGCTGGGAGAGCGCTTGCATGGCATGCAAGAGGTCCACGGTTCGATCCCGTGTAGCTCCACCAAACTTACTGCAGGTGTTAAGCAGGAACGTAAGTTCGAATTAATATGTCTGAGGTTACCTTCGTTCTTTAGAATAGAGTGCCTAGGACACCGTAGTTGTTAAACGGGAACAATAAGTTCAAATTAATATGTCCGGGGTCCCCTTCGTCTAGAGGCCTAGGACACCGCCCTTTCACGGCGGTAACAGGGGTTCGAATCCCCTAGGGGATACCAAATATTGGTTCCTGTCGGATAACTAACGAGTTGTTTGGTAAGAACAAAGCATTTACTTCCTAGCCTACTGAAGTGAATGTGTTACAAAGCTCGGTTACGAGTTAAAACATAAGTCCGGGGTCCCCTTCGTCTAGAGGCCTAGGACACCGCCCTTTCACGGCGGTAACAGGGGTTCGAATCCCCTAGGGGATACCATCTATTTTTTATAGAGAGTGGTTCCTGTCGAATAACTAACGAGTTGTTTGGTAAGAACAAAGCATTTACTTCCTAGCCTACTGAAGTGAATGTGTTACAAAGCTCGGTTACGAGTTAAAACATAAGTCCCGGTCCCCTTTGTTTTTTAGAAGAGAGTGCCTAGGACACCGTAGATGTTAAACGGGAACAATAAGTTCAAATTAATATGTCCGGGGTCCCCTTCGTCTAGAGGCCTAGGACACCGCCCTTTCACGGCGGTAACAGGGGTTCGAATCCCCTAGGGGATACCATCTATTTTTTATAGAGAATGGTTCCTAGCAAATAACTAACGTGTTGTTTGGTAAGAACAAAGCATTTGCTTCCTAGCCTACGAAAGTGAATGTGTTACAAAGCTCGGTTACGAGTTAAAACATAAGTCCTTGTGTCCCCTTCGTCTAGAGGCCTAGGACACCGCCCTTTCACGGCGGTAACAGGGGTTCGAATCCCCTAGGGGATACCATCTATTTTTTTATAGAGAGTGGTTCCTAGCAAATAACTAACGTGTTGTTTGGTAAGAACAAAGCATTTACTTCCTTGCCTACTGAAGTGATTGTGTTACAAAGCTCGGTTACGAGTTAAAACATAAGTCCTTGTGTCCCCTTCGTCTAGAGGCCTAGGACACCGCCCTTTCACGGCGGTAACAGGGGTTCGAATCCCCTAGGGGATACCATCTATTTTTTATAGAGAGTGGTTCCTAGCAAATAACTAACGTGTTGTTTGGTAAGAACAAAGCATTTACTTCCTAGCCTACTGAAGTGAATGTGTTACAAAGCTCGGTTACGAGTTAAATCATAAGTCCGGGTCCCCTTCGTCTAGAGGCCTAGGACACCGCCCTTTCACGGCGGTAACAGGGGTTCGAATCCCCTAGGGGATACCAAATAATTGGTTCCTACCGAACAACTAGCGAGTTGTTCGATATGAACAAAATCTAAATTTCTGTTAGTGCGCGACTGATAAAGTCAGTTGTATCGGCAAAGATTTGGGGCTATAGCTCAGCTGGGAGAGCGCTTGCATGGCATGCAAGAGGTCCACGGTTCGATCCCGTGTAGCTCCACCAATTTACTGCAGATGTTAAGCAGGAACGTGAGTTCAAATTAATATGTCCGGGTCCCCTTCGTCTAGAGGCCTAGGACACCGCCCTTTCACGGCGGTAACAGGGGTTCGAATCCCCTAGGGGATACCATTTTTAATCAAGGTTTATCGAAACTTTGGTTAAAGACAATAAACCACCTCAAGGTGGTTTTTTTGTATCTAAATTTTAGTATTTAATCGAGACCTATATGGTCACCTCGGGTTTAGCAAGGTCAATGTCCTACTTTGTTTAAACTACATTTACGTTAACCGATAATTCACCTTTCACAACGGGGTATCGGTCGTTAATGGTTGGCGGTCTTGCGACATATATCCGGCGTCTGTTGCGCCCTAATGAGATCCAAATTGACGTCTTACTCTCCTTGGCACCCATATGGCCTCGAAGGCCACTGTCTCGGTCAGGTTTTGGGTAAGACAAACCGTTTAACTCATTAATACCATTACCGCTGTTGTGCTTTGATGGACATTTATCTATTTACATTTTGAGTCTATTTACGCAAAAAACACTGTATTACGCCGCCATTTTACATGCCTTATCCATATCAAATGCTTGCCCGCAGCTCATCACCACAAACACCATCCGGGCCATCTTATTCGCCAACGCAACCGTCACTTTGCAGACGGGTTGACGTTGTTTAAGTCTTTGTAACCACTGACTAAGTGAGTCGTCTTTCTTATCACACCAGTTAACCACGGATCTTGCACCATGGATAAGTAACCGCCGGAGCGTTTGATTACCGCGCTTGGTTATCTTGCCGAGCCGATTAGTCGTGCCACTGCTGTATTGTGAAGGGGTTAGCCCTAGCCATGCCGCCAATTGCCGACCATTTTTAAAATCATTCACTTCATTAATACTGGCTAATAGGGTTGATGCCACGATAGGACCAACACCGGGGATAGTTAGCAGTAGAGAGTACAGCGGCATCGCCTGGGCAAGGGCTAATATGTCCTGTGCAACCTGGTCGATTTGTTCATTTAAGTACAACTGAAACTCATAGAGTCGTTGCACAAACCCTCTGGCAACCGTAGATAACTCGTTGTCAGCATCTTCAAGAATGAGCGGAATGGCTAACATCAACTGGCGGCTAGTTTTCGCGACAATCAAACCGTATTCCGCAAGGAAACCACGCAGTTGATTGCAGTTTGCCGTACGATTCTCCACCAAGCGCTCACGAATGCGCAGCAAAGATTGAATGTCCTGCTGCTCGACCGTTTTTGGACGAAGTAGACTCACTTTAGGGCGGCTAGCGGTTTCTCCGATGGCAACCGCATCATTGGCGTCATTTTTATTACCGACCAGCATGGCTTTCACCATTCTGGCGGGGATAAGCTTGACAGTATGACCGAGCTTTTCGATAGTGCGCCCCCAGTAATTAGCACTGTAACAGGCTTCCATCACCACTAATGTTGGTTCGCATTGTCTAAGGGCATTGAGCAATGCAGAGCGGTTGATTTTACGATTAAAAGCAATGGTATTGTCATGATTGAAGGCAGCCACTTGGAAGACAGTTTTTGCCAAATCAATGCTGATGAGTTTATAGTTCATATCGGTCACCTCGAGTCAGATTTTGTGCACCTAAATCATGGCACATTGCGATGCCGAGACCGAGGTGACCATCTCAGCACCCAGTTCATTTGCGAGTCATACGCCTCGAGTTATTTGCCGATTCCGAATTTACCCACCAATCAAACATCCACATTAAGATAAATGATGCTTCGAGAGGCATACTTAGTGCGGTGAAGTCATTCTGTTCAATTGTGTGATAAGCATTATTGAAGTGTTTTCCTGCTTAACCTTGCGCTAACCCCATGGCTAAAACTCACCTTTCAGATTGTTCAATGTATTTGTACTTTGAATACTGCCACTCTTAATGGTGATACTTGGAACCGTTAATCGCGATTTATCTCATATTTCCAACAGCTCAACGAGTGCAATTTGAAGTGAGCTGTTCTCACTTGCCGAGTCAAGTATGCTCATTGTTTCAGTGAATATAAGGGCTTATATGAGGGCAAAGTTTTGAGGGAAGAGGGCAGAATTAGGCGGAAACTTATTTGAGATAAAAAAAGGCGACACTCCTTGCTGAGTGTCGCCTTTCGTCATTTAACTTTTAATTTAGTCTACACCTAAGAATCCACCGGTTTGGTGTGCCCATAGCTGAGCATAAATACCGCCAGCGGCAATAAGTTCTTGATGAGTGCCTTGTTCGACGACTCGGCCTTGATCTAACACGATTAGCCTGTCCATTGCTGCAATGGTCGAAAGTCGATGAGCGATTGCAATTACTGTTTTACCTTGCATTAACTCATATAAACTTTCTTGAATGGCGGCTTCGACTTCGGAATCAAGCGCTGAAGTGGCTTCATCAAGCAGCAAAATCGGCGCATTTTTTAATAAAACCCGCGCGATAGCGATACGCTGTCTTTGGCCCCCAGAAAGTTTTACACCACGTTCACCCACTTGGGCATCTAAGCCATGATTACCGTGAGGGTCACTTAGATCCTTAATAAAGTCATAGGCTTGAGCTTGTTTAATGGCGCTGTCGAGCTGTTCTTCGCTGGCCGTTGGATTGCCGTAAAGAATATTCTCGCGGATAGTACGGTGCAACAGTGATGTATCTTGGGTCACCATGCCGATTTGCGAGCGCAGTGAATCCTGCATAACCGTTTTAATGTCTTGATCGTCAATATTAATCTGACCTTTCTCGACATCGTAGAATCGCATTAATAGATTCACTAAGGTCGACTTACCCGCGCCAGAACGCCCAACTAAGCCAACTTTTTCACCTGCCTTAATATTCAGATTCAGATCTTCAATCACCCCAGTCTGCTCGCCGTAATGGAAACACACTTGGTTGAAATCAATCTTGCCATGGTTGACGACCAGCGCCTTGGCGTCTGGCTCATCTTGGATGATCGTTGTTTTCGATAAGGTGTTCATCCCATCGGTGACAGTGCCGATGTTTTCAAATAACGAACTGATTTCCCACATGATCCATTGTGACATGCCGTTTAAGCGCAGTGCTAAACTGACAGCAATGGCAATGGCACCGATAGTAATCGCGCTGTCAGTCCATAGAGCAATCGCTACCGCAGCAATGCTGAATGCGAGCACATAATTAATGATCTGCACGCTGACGCTGATGCCCGTGACTAAGCGCATCTGGCGATAAACCGTGTCTAAAAATATCCGCATACTCGATTTGGCGTATTCGGCTTCTTTTTGCGTGTGGGCGAATAGCTTCACTGTGGTGATGTTGGTATAGCTGTCGACAATACGGCCTGTCATGGTTGATCGCGCATCGGCTTGCTCGGTAGAGACACTTTTCAGCTTAGGCACAAAGTACCATTGCAGCCCAACATACAGTGCAAGCCAGATGAGCATAGGTATGACTAAGCGCAGATCTGCGCTGGCGATCATCACTAACATAGAAGTGAAATACACTAAAATGTAAACCAAAACATCGAGCAACTTCATCACAGTTTCGCGCACGGCTAAGGACGTTTGCATCACTTTCGTGGCGATTCGGCCGGCAAAGTCATCTTGATAAAATGACACACTTTGCTTTAGCAAATAGCGGTGCGCGAGCCAACGGATCGACATAGGATAATTGCCGAGCAAGGTTTGATGCATGATAAGCGCATGCAGTAATACCAAGATTGGCATCACAATCAGCACCATGCCCCCCATCAGCATTAAGGTCGTGCCTTCGTCTTGAAATAAGGTTTCAGGATTTTTTTTCACAAGCCAATCCACTAATTGGCCCATAAATCCGAACAGGGACACTTCAAGCATCGCCAGCAAAGCGGTCAGCACTGACATTAAGATCAGCGGCAGTTCGTAGCCTTTAGTGTAGTGGCGGCAAAAAGCATAAACCCCTGTGGGTGGCTTAGTCGGTTCATCATCGGGGAGGGCTTCCACCCAAGATTCAAATCGTTTAAACATGAATTAGCTCTATGGTGAGATAAAAAATAGTCGCGTATAGCATATACCCAAACAACCTGAAGATGCAGGATTCAGCGGGAATTTAACGCACTTTAGGCAAGACGGTTATTTGCAGACCTAGTGGATTAAGTTAAAAATAACCAACACGGCATAAAGTGCGTTAAAACCCGCCGGGACGGAGCGCCTAGGGCACTCCACTTCCGTGTTGCATCAATTCAAAAGGTGGCCGACATTCTGTCATTGATGCGCCTTGAATTGAAGCACCCTAGACGCTCTGAAACTCGTATCTTCAGGTAGCTTGGGTATATAAGATTTCATTCCCTAAAAGCATTGAAATGATTGAGTTCCGTTTTCCGCTAGTGCTACATGCTAGTTTTACGTAAAGTAATGAACAAGAAATTAATTGTGAGCGAATATTGTCGGGCGTGATGAAAAATGAGTACAGATAGAGCGTCTGAGAGTGCGATTAAGCGTGATGAAATAGACTCAGTGCATTCACTGGAATCCAGTGCGGGGCTACTTTCTGCGTCTATTTGCCGTGAGGCGAGGATGAGCCGCGATCCGCGTTTTGATGGTAAGTTTTTTGTGGGCGTATTAACGACGGGCATTTATTGCCGTACCGTGTGTCCCGCCGTCGCGCCAAAAGAGCAAAATGTGCGTTATTTTGATTCGGCCGTGAAAGCCGCACAGGCGGGATTGCGCCCGTGTTTGCGTTGTCGGCCCGACAGTGCGCCAGGTTCAAATCCGTGGAAAGGCACTGGCACAACGTTGGCGAGGGCCATTAGTTTAATTGAAGCGGGTGCCTTAGTGGGGAAATCATCGGGAGAGCCAGCGTCGACTGTGACACAATTGGCTGACAGATTAGGGATCAGTAGTCGTTATCTCAATAAGCTCTTTACCGAAGGTTTTGGCACTTCGCCTAAACAATATGCCTTATACAGGCAGTTACTGTTTGCAAAACAACTGCTACATCAAACCCAATTACCTATCACCCAAGTCGCGCTGGCGGCGGGTTTCAATAGTATTCGCCGTTTCAATGAGGCATTTAAGCAAACCTTACAATTGACGCCAACTCAATTAAGAAAGACCGCATTAACCAAAGCGGCAAAGGAGTCCATGATTGAGCCACTAACAGGATTAAGTGAGATTGATACTATGGGTCAATTTGTGCCGCACTATGGATTAACCTTGTATCAGTATTATCGGCCGCCATTGGATTGGGCATCACAGCTAGCATTTTATCGTTTACGTGCGGTAACAGGGATGGAGTGGTTCACGCCGCACATTAGTCATCCACATGCGAGCGATGTCGTTGGTGATGAGGCGTCCGTGGTAGATGAGGCCAAAGCTGGCGATAATGGGCTCGAATATGGTCGCTGTTTTGCCCTAGGTAAGATGCGCGGCACAGTGCACATCATCCATGAGCCTAAGCTGAATCGCTTCAAACTTGCGATTGCTTTGACCGAAGATTCCGCCGTTGATGAGCTGCAATTGCTGGTCACTGAGGTGCGGCGCATTTTAGATCTCGATGCGGATATGCAGCAGATTGAGCAAGGTTTAAGTACACTGCCGAGTTTAGGTTTAACGCCGTTTTCGGGACTGCGCATTCCTGGCGCTGGATCTTTATTTGAAGCGGTTTGCCGCGCCATCTTAGGTCAGCAAGTGACAGTAGTGCAGGCGACTAAGCTACTGAATCTATTGGTTGAAGCCTATGGCGAGCGTTTTAGTCTCAATGGCCGCGAGTATCGATTATTCCCAACACCCGAGGCAATTCGTGATGCGAGTTTAACTGAGCTAAAAATGCCTGGCGCCCGTAAATTAGCCCTCAATGCGCTCGCGGCGTTTATCTGCGAACATCCTGAGGCAAGTGTCGATGATTGGCTTAGCGTTAAAGGCATAGGTCCTTGGACTATAGCGTATGCCAAGCTTCGTGGCTTGGGTGATCCAAACGTGTTTTTACATTCGGATTTGATTGTTAAAAAGCATTTATTGGCCTTATATATCAAGGACAATAAGTTAGATGAAATGGCAGCCGCGGCAGTGAGCTATCCCAAATTGTGCGAGCAGTTGAGTCAACAAATTGCCCCGTGGGGCAGTTACTTAACCTTTCAGCTCTGGCATCAATAACCATCAAGCCGCCTCACATTTAACGGCCAGTTTAAAAAGATGAGTTAGCAGTTCAGTTGAGTACCAAATTAAGATCAAACAAAGAGCAAACGAAGAGACAGATTATGAAACATGCGATTCGTCAATTGAGCCAAGCGCCAAGCATTGCAGAATATCAACCCTGCGCTGTAGATATGTTTATCAGTCCTGCCGGAATATTGCAGTTAAATGCCAATGCCTATGGGCTGAGCCATTTAACGGTTGTCGGCTCGGATCGCACTGAGATTGCGCTTGCCAAGGCGAGTGAGGATGCCCTTAATCAAGCTAAGGCGCATATTCGCGAAACTCAGGCGCAGCTCGCGGATTACTTTGCGGGTGAGCGGGTTGAATTTGATTTAAAGCTCGCGCCCAAGGGCACTGAATTTCAGCGCGACGTATGGCAAGCCTTGCTCAATTTAGATTACGGCCAGAGCTGTAGTTATGGGCAGATTGCCGAGCAAATCGGTCGGCCTAAGGCAGTGCGTGCCGTGGGCGCGGCCAATGGCGCCAATCCCATCGCGATTATTGTGCCTTGCCATAGAGTAATAGGCAAAAATGGCAAGTTAACGGGTTACGCCTACGGGCTTGCGATGAAACAGCAGTTGTTAACGCTGGAAACTGACAAGCACTGCCTCGATATTTAAGCTAGAATAGCCGCCTATTAAGATATTGGTGAGCAGTTAAACTTTCTATGACTCAGGCTTCTTCCTCTGCGGCAAGCTTTGCCCAACTCGGCATTATTGCACCTTTGCTAAATCGACTAACCGAATTAGCCTATGTTTCGCCCACACCAGTACAGGCGGCGACGATTCCCGCTGTGCTCGCTGGGCGGGATGTGTTAGCCGGCGCCAATACGGGATCGGGTAAAACGGCAGCCTTTGCCGTGCCGCTGTTGCAGCAACTTGTTGAAGCAAAAACAGACGATAAGACAGGCGCTTATGTTCGTTGTTTGGTCTTAGTCCCAACCCGTGAATTAGCCCAGCAAGTCGCAGACAGCTTTCTGTCCTATGCCTCGCATTTGAATGGCAAGCTAAAAATTGTCGCCGCGTTTGGCGGTGTGTCAGTCAATGCGCAAATGCAGAGCCTACGCGCTGGTGCCGACGTATTAGTGGCAACGCCGGGTCGTTTGTTAGATCTGTTGTCCAGCAATGCCATCAAACTTAACCGCGTTAGCGCCTTAGTGCTTGATGAAGCCGACCGCATGTTAAGCCTTGGTTTTACAGAAGAATTAGCCCAAGTGCTCGACGCTTTGCCCGCCAAGAAACAAACCTTATTATTCTCAGCAACATTCCCTGAAGAAGTCCGTGAATTAACGGCAAAATTACTGAATGATCCGCTTGAATACCAATTCCAAAGTGAACAAGAAAGCACGATTCATCAACGGGTTATTACCGTTAATCGTCCGATGAAAACCGCATTATTGGCGCATCTGATTAAAGAACATCAGTGGTCACAGGCGTTGATTTTTGTGAGTGCCAAAAATACCTGTAATCATTTAGCGCAAAAGTTGTCTAAACGTGGGATCAGTGCCGAAGTCTTCCATGGCGATAAAGCCCAAGGCGCACGTACGCGAGTGCTCGATGGGTTTAAAAATGGTGAGATCAGTGTGTTAATCGCTACTGACATTGCCGCCCGTGGTATCGATATCGATAAACTGCCTGTGGTGATCAACTTTGATTTACCAAGAAGCCCTGCAGATTATATGCATCGTATTGGCCGTAGTGGCCGCGCCGGTGAAGCAGGCTTAGCTGTGACCTTGATTTCCCATGAGGATTATCACCACTTTGGCGTAATAGAGAAAAAGAACAAGCTTAAGTTAGTGCGTGAGCAAATTGTCGGTTTTGAAGCCGATGATGAAATGCCAGTCGAACTGTTAGAACAAGCTAAACCTGTCGCCAAGCCCGAAGGTATGGGTAAAAAAAAGCGTAAACAGTTGCCGGCTGCCAATGCTGAATTTTGGGGCAAAAAATCTTAAGTCGTTGGAAACAAGCTATTCTTAGCTTATCTCTGGCGTTCCTTGTCATCTCACTTGTCGTAGGTAAGGTTTATGCAACACTTATTCTGGTTAGTTGAAGGTAAAGTCGCAGGGCGCAGTGGTCCCAATAAAGATCCTTGGGATTTGCAAGCGCTTAAAGAGGCCGGTATTGGTGCCATCCTGTCGGTCAATGGGGGCGAAGGCTGCGAGCCGAGCACCTTTAAAAAGCTCGATTTACGTTACGAATGTATTCCCTTTTCGCGCAATGTGCCGCCCCAAGATGGGGATGTGGCGATTTGTGTCGCTCAATTGCCCAAGGCATTAGCTTTTATCCAACAGTGTGAAGCCGATGGCTTACCTGTGGTGATCCATTGCCGTTCTGGTAAGGATCGCACCAGTCTTATCATGGCCTATTACTTAATGGTCAATGGTGCTGCGCCATTACACGCTGTCAGCCAAGTACGCAGTATTCGCGATATCGCCTTTACTGCCGATGGCTGGGATCAATTCGCCTTTGACGTTTTGTACGCATTACAAGACTAAGCCTTTTGTAGGTGTCTCAGGGCCGAACCTATTCATTAATAGGCATAATAGTTTCATTCGTTTGACCTTAGTCATCAAAATTTTACTGTGTTAAGGTTAAGCTATCCGCAGGTTGGTTTTAGTGAGTTATCTATCTAATTATGAAAAGTAAGGCAAGTCAGTCACAGGGATTACTACTGTTTCGGTTATCACAGACGCAAGTGTTTGCCTTAGGCACGTTGAAAGTGCGTGAGCTGGTGCCGTACACACGCCTCAGCAAAATCCCCCAATCTCATCCGACGATTCTGGGGGCTTCAACTATCCGTGGTCATACGATTCCTATCATAGATATGGCGGCGGCGATTGGTTATCGGCCGATTGCTCCTGAAGAGCGGGAAAAGTGCTACATCATCATCACGGATTGTCAGCGGATGATCATTGGTTTCTTGGTGCGCGGTATCGATAAGATTATTGAATGTAACTGGCGTGATATTGAAGCTCCTTCGTCTAGTTTAGGGAGAAATGCCTATTTAACGGGCGTGACACGTTTTGAGGACCAACTGGTACAGTTACTTGACGTTGAACTGTTATTGTCGAAAATCTTCCCCGATGATCCACAGACGAATCGGGCTATTTTGACTGACGTACAACGTGAAAAACTTAAACCTATGAATATCCTTTTAGTGGATGATTCTAAGGTGGCGCGTAAGCAGTTATCCGACGCCCTTGATATGATTAACATTCCTTATCGAGTCACCGCCGACGGTAAAGAAGCGCTAGTCATGATGGAGCAAGCGGCATTGGAACATCACCCGATAGATATTTTGGTGAGTGATATCGAGATGCCGGGACTGGATGGTTACGAATTGGCTTTTGAAGTGCGTGATAATCCACTGACTGCCAAGGCCTACATCATTTTACACACTTCTTTATCCAGCGAAATTAGCGTGAGTCAGGCCCATCAAGTTGGGGCGAATGAAGCACTAACTAAGTTCGATGCCCACGAGTTAATCGACGCTATGTTACGGGGCGCCGATCTCGCCTTAGATAAGCGCTAATCTGGCGCTTGTTAGTTTTTTGTATGCTTTTTGCGGGGCTAGGGTAATTTAGTTAGCTTATTTCCCCGCAAAACTAGACAAGTCCAGTCACATCCTATAAAAACCTTATTGGCCTCATTTCCGAAGGTGCGCGTTGGGGATCTCAACCGAAATATAATAACGATAGGTTAAACCATGAAACAAGAATCATCATTGTTAGCTAAGTTGGCTAATGGCAGTCTCGTAATACAAATCTTTTTGGGGATCATCGCTGGTGTGGTCTTAGCCAGTTTTTCACCGAGTAGCGCGAAAGATATCGCCTTCTTAGGCAGTTTATTCGTTGGCGCATTAAAAGCGATTGCTCCCATCTTAGTCTTTATCTTAGTGGCGTCATCGATTGCTAATCAAAAAAAGAATACTCAAACCAATATGCGTCCCATTGTGGTGCTGTATTTATTCGGCACTTTCGCAGCCGCATTAACCGCAGTACTCCTGAGTTCGATCTTCCCGACTAACTTAGTTTTAGTTGCTGGCGTAGAAGGCACTAGTCCACCACAGGGCATTGGTGAAGTCATCCATACCTTGTTATTCAAACTGGTTGATAACCCAGTCAATGCCTTAATGACGGGCAACTATATTGGTATTCTCGCTTGGGGTGTGGGTTTAGGTTTAGCCCTACATCACGCTACCGATTCGACTAAACAAGTGTTTGCCGACATGAGCCACGGTATTTCACAAATGGTGCGTTTTATTATCCGTTTAGCGCCTATCGGTATTTTTGGTCTCGTTGCGGCGACATTTGCCGAAACCGGTTTTGCGGCGATTGCAGGTTATGCCCAGTTATTGGCCGTGCTATTAGGTGCGATGGCTATTATTGCTTTAGTTGTTAATCCATTGATTGTGTACGTGAAGATTAAACGTAATCCGTATCCGCTGGTATTTCAATGCTTGCGTGAAAGTGGTGTGACGGCGTTTTTTACTCGCTCGAGCGCGGCAAACATTCCGGTGAATATGGCGCTGTGTGAAAAGTTAAAGCTGCATGAAGACACGTATTCCGTTTCTATTCCCTTAGGTGCCACCATCAATATGGGCGGCGCGGCGATCACTATTACCGTATTGACCTTAGCGGCGGCGCATACCTTAGGCATTCAAGTCGATTTACTGACCGCCTTGTTATTGAGTGTCGTTGCTGCTGTTTCAGCTTGCGGCGCATCGGGTGTGGCGGGTGGTTCATTATTGTTGATCCCACTGGCTTGTAGCTTGTTTGGTATTTCTAACGATGTTGCCATGCAAGTGGTCGCTGTTGGCTTTATTATTGGTGTAGTTCAAGATGCAGCCGAAACTGCACTGAACAGCTCAACTGACGTTATCTTTACCGCTGCCGCTTGTGAAGCCGCTGAGAATAAAGCTAAACTGAGTTAACGAGTGCTGTTATTCGTATCGAAAAGTATTATGGAAGCAGTCACTTAGGTGGCTGCTTTTTTTATGGGAGTCGTTATGATCTTTTTTGATTTTAGCGTACTAGATGCTGCAAAGCCCTGGTATGGAATAAATGACACTGTGATGGGCGGTTTGTCCCGCAGTAAAATGACGGTTTCACCTTTAGGTTATGGTGAGTTTAGTGGCCATGTGTCGCTGGCAAATGGCGGCGGGTTTGCCTCAGTGCGCTGTGAGTTTAGCCCCATAGATGTCATTGAATTTACTGGGATTTACCTCGAACTCGATGGCGACCGAACTAAAGACTATAAAGTGAATTTAAAGGATGTCGACACACCGCAAAGTACGGTGTATCAAGCGCCTATGCCCACGCCAACTCACCAAACCTTTGGCGTGAGTAGTGCCAGAGTGTTGAATTGGCAGCGGATAGAAATTCCCTTCAGTGATTTCAAGCCCCAATGTCGGGGTAAACCCATTTCCCGTCCGAATATGGTATTGAGTCAGTTGTGCAGCTTAGGGTTAGTGATTGGTGCCCAGCAAAGTGGCGACTTTTCATTGAAAATCAGAGAAATCGGCTACTACTAGCGCTTATAGTGAGTTTCTTATGGTGAATTTATTGTCGCGAGTTTCTTACCGCTAAGTGCTTATGGCAGATGGCTTGTTGCTAATGGCGCGGGTCATCTCAGGACTTAATTTAACAGTAAGAAAAAGGATAAGGCCGAGGCACTTATCCTTATGGTTGCGGTGCCAAATAGTGAACTTGGCGAAAGCCGCTGCTTAAGCGCCGACAATCCCTAATGGTTTGGCGGTTTGCCACGCGCCGCGGGTAAAATCAGGGAAGGTGACTGAGTTACTGCGGTCATTGAGTGAATGTTCACTTAAGATATTCACCACCGACCAAGATGCACCATCGTACACATCCTGATCTAAAGCCTCGCCATTGCGTAGGCAATAAATCATGCGCCATAGCATCACAAAGTCCATGCCGCCGTGGCCGCCGTTAATTTCAGCCTCTTTTCCTATGCGCTGCCACAGTGGGTGATCGTATTTGTCGTACCACTTTTGCATATCCATATCCCACTCGTGGTAACTTTGACCAAAGCCCCCATTTTCGACGGCGATCCGGTTCGGAAAGCCGGCAAACACGCCATTCGTCCCTTGGATCAAATTATGGCGACTGTAAGGTCTTGGGGTCGTCGTGTCATGCTGGACCATGATGGTTCGGCCCTTAACGGTTTTAATCAGGCTGGTATTGATATCCCCATTAATGTACTTGAGCTGATTACGCTCATGATCGGCGGGGAATTCACGCTTAGCATAAAGCGCACGGCCAAGGGCGGGGGAACTCATCGAGGTTAGATAATCGAATCGGTCACCGCGGTTAATGTTCATATACTGGGAGACTGGCCCTAAACCGTGGGTAGGGTACAAGTTGCCGTTACGTTTGGTATGCCAATAAGTCCGCCATGAGCCTGTCTTATGATCGATCTCCTTCATCTGCCAGCGTAGCTCATGGATATAAGCGGCTTCGCCGTGGAGTAACTCTCCAAACACGCCTTGGCGCACCATGTTGAGCACCATCAGTTCTTCGCGGCCGTAGTTGACGTTCTCCATCATCATGCAGTTTTTCTGAGTGCGCTCAGCGGTATCGACTACTTGCCAGCACTCCTCAACCGTGAGCGCCATTGGCACCTCAACAAAGGCATGTTTGCCGCTCTCCATGGTTTCGATTGCCATAGGAGCGTGCCATTCCCACGGGGTCGAAATAATCACAATATCGATATCATCGCGGCTCAGCAAATCGCGATAGCTCAGATCATTACCAGTATAGACAGCCGGTTTGGGCCGATTCTGTTTAACGATATGATCTACGGCTCTGTCGAGTACCGCTTGATGGGTATCACAAATGGCTTTGAGTTCAACGCCCTCTAAATGACAGAATTGCTCGACATGGCTAAACCCCCGCTCGCCAACACCGATAAAGCCGACTCGAACCACGTCCATCTTAGGCGCTATGAGTCCGATAACGGATTTACCGGCTTGCGGTTTAGGGGCGACGCTACTGGCGTAGGCATTGAGAGCAATATTGGCAGTAACGAGTCCTGCTGTGGCGGCACCTGCGGCCTTAAGAAAATTACGACGATGAATGTTATGCATAGCGCTTCCTGCTTTATTTTTGTTTTGTAGGGATATTGAAATATCACTTGGTCTGATTTGTACGGTAATTCACCTATGGGTTATATCAGAAACCCCATTCAAATTAGCAATAAAAGATGTAACAAGCTCATTCAGCTCGCTAGATAAGTCTTTTAGCTGCCTTTACTTTAGCGATAAGTAAATAGTGATAAAGATCGCGTTTTTATTTGTAGATTGAGCTACACTGCCGATTAATTAGTCAAAGGTATTTATCTTTTATATTTTAAACATTTAGCAAATTTAAATTAACCATAAAGTTACATTTGACGGGCGGTTTGAAGTAATTTGCTGCAGTGGGGAGTAAAGCGTTAAATGGGTTCTATGCTTAATGTACTACCACAACTGACATTCACTTCAGGTGATTGGGTATTGCATAAGGATATCAGGATGTCTGGGATTGAAAAACGCCGTCGCCTTCATTGGCGGGAGACAGATATGCAAAATCGTGAAATTATAGGTCGTTGGTTAGATGGGCGTCCTTTATTGGGTGATAAAATTACCCTCTATAAAGAAGACGAAAAATATTTTTTAGAAACTTGGTTTAGCGATGGCTGCCATAGTTTAGATGAAGTTTATATGTCGCAAACCGCTGAAGGCCATAAGCTGGAAGATGTGGGCGGTAATTTCTTTGGTGAATTCTTTATCGTGACACAGTCACAGCAATTACAATTTTGTAATGAGCAAGGCTGTTATTTCCAAGCGGATAAATTAGCCGCCGATGCCGATTTTGCTCAAGGCATGCGCGTCGCTTAAACGACTACAGTCGAATCCGTAAATAACTAAGGTCGCATTTTAGCTCTGTGCTAAGTCGCGACCTTTTGCTTTTATTGGATTGAGTTATTCGCTAAAGGGATGTTTACTGCTAAAAAAGAGCGGTTTAGCCGAATACGGATGAGTCAGACATAAGCTTTGTGCATGTAAGCATAAACGCGGTGCTGCTTTGATAACCTCGGTATCACCGTAAAACTCATCGCCTAAAATCGCATGGCCTAGGGCAAGCATATGCACACGCAATTGATGGGTGCGGCCTGTTTCTGGCGAAAGCTCGACTAAGGTGCTGTTTCCTCGGCGTTCTAGTACACGGTAGTAGGTGAGGGCGCTTTTACCGCCAGTCTCTCCTGCCTGTAGCGTCTTTTGATAGGGTGGATGCTCAGTGTCTGGCGCAATCGCGAGATCAATCATGCCCTGTTCCTGCGGCACATGTCCCATCACTTCGGCAATATAGACTTTCTTACTCAGCCTATCTTGAAACTGCGTTTTTAAATGTGACTCGGCTTTTTTATTACGGGCGAACACCATAATGCCCGAGGTCGCGCAGTCGAGCCGATGCACTAAAATCGTTTCTGGATAAAGGGTTTGTAAGCGGGTTAATGCGCAATCGAAGGTGTGAGCCGCTCGACCCGGATTAGACAATAAGCCCGAAGGTTTATTGATGATAATCAGATCTCTATCTTTATAGCGGATGTCTAGCCAAGGAACTGCTGGGGGCTGGTAATCAAATATCTGCATTTTGTCCTCATTTTTGCGCGGCCATACTAGCAAAATTTACGCAGGCACACAGCATAATCTCATGCTCGCTTATTGCGAGAGGGGGGAGGGCAAATATTCAGCAGGCGTCTTACGGCTCCAAATACGGGTATAAGCCATCAGCTGCGGATAAAAAGTGCGGAACGCGGTTTCGATTTCGATCTGCATTTTATTGACGACTTTATGGGCATCTTTAAACAGTGCGGCTTGCGGATGCTGTTTTGCCACTTGTGCCAAGGCGTGTTGTAAGCCTTTTTCCGTGGTGTAGCTGCCCAGCCAATCGGCGCTGCGCATGGCGGGCAAGAGTTTAGCAAGTGCCTCTGGATGGTATGGGTCTACCCCTTGGGTGGCGAAAGTATCTAACGCGTCATAGGCCTTGCGGCTGAATTCATCCAAGGGTTGGTGATGATATTCTTCCCAATAGTAAGCTAAATAGTGATCGAAACTTACAGCCATGAGTTCTGCTGCTATGCTTCTTAAGGGCGCAGGGAAAGCTTCCATTAATTCAATCGTGAGTTCGTGGCTGGCGCAGAGGGTATTAATCTCTTGGTTTAGCCATAACGCTTGGCGTAACTCAATTGGAGCTTGTGCAATTGGCGCTTGAATATAGTTACCCGCCACATTGGCGGCAAGATGCGTTTTACTGATGTCGGCGAGATGTAAGTGTGTAAGAAAGTTCATATTTTGTACTTGGTTAACCACGTCGGTTCACGGTATCATGTGCAAGCGCGCTTAGGAAAGCACGGAAGCTAAAAATGCAGTATTTTTTCACTTTTTAGGATCATGGATGATGTGGAACTGGTTCACCAAAATGCTTGGTAGAGACGAGCAGCCGAAGCGCAAAAAAGTGCTGGTAGAAATCCCCTTTGAACAACACCGTTTTAGCATGGATGATTTCAGCCGTTCACGGCTTAAATTCGATGCCGATGACAATCTGCCCCAAGATGGCGTCAATCCTGTGGATCCTGAGCAAGAAGTGGACGCTGGCAATAAGTAATCTTGATATTCTTGGCCTCTAACCATAGACTAGCCGCCGTTCTAAGCTACCTAGAGGCCAATCATGCGCGTTGCAGACTTTTCTTTCGATCTCCCCGATGAGCTGATCGCTCGTTATCCTATGGCGCAGCGTAATGCATCACGTCTGTTAACCTTAGACGGCAATTCTGGCGCGTTAGGCGACAAACAGTTTACAGATCTGTTGGGGATGATTAATCCCGGCGATTTAATGGTGTTCAACAATACCCGAGTGATCCCCGCGCGTATGTTTGGCCAAAAGGCCAGTGGCGGTAAGTTAGAAATCTTAGTTGAGCGTATGCTCGATGATAAGCGCATTCTCGCTCACGTTCGCAGTTCTAAATCCCCGAAAGTCGATTCGTTCATTCTGCTCGACGGTGGCTATCAAATGAAGATGGTCGCCCGTCACGATACTTTGTTTGAACTTGAACTGTTATCCGAGTTGACCATTCTAGAGGTGCTCGAAGCCGTAGGGCACATGCCGTTACCGCCTTATATCGATAGACCCGATGAAGATGCTGACAAAGAGCGCTATCAAACTGTGTATAACCAAAACCCAGGCGCCGTTGCCGCGCCAACGGCGGGGTTACATTTTGACGATGCCATGCTCGATGCATTAAAAGCCAAGGGTGTGAATATCGCCTTTGTGACTTTGCATGTGGGCGCGGGAACGTTTCAACCGGTGCGTGTTGATACCATTCTTGAGCACAAGATGCATTCTGAGTGGGCCAATGTGCCGCAGGATGTGGTCGATTTAATCGCGCAAACCAAAGCGGCGGGTAAACGCGTCGTGGCTGTTGGTACAACATCTGTACGTTCCTTAGAAAGTGCGGCGCGCGCCAGCCAAGGTGAACTCAAAGCCTTTAGCGGTGATACCGACATCTTTATTTATCCCGGCTATCAATTCCAAGTGGTCGATGCCATGGTGACGAACTTCCACCTCCCTGAATCGACCCTCATCATGTTAGTCAGTGCATTTGCGGGTTTTGATCATGTTATGGCGGCGTATCAACATGCTATCGCGCAAAAATATCGCTTCTTTAGCTATGGCGATGCCATGTTTGTGACGAAAAAAGCCCACTAGACCAAGATTTTGTTTTAAAATAGCCGCCCAAAGTGAGTATGGGCGGCAACTTTTTTTCGTCAAAAGGTTGAACCTTTTAACGCTGTCCCCATCTCTATTGTTAATCAAAATGGCATTAGCCATTAAAAATGTAGTCAGACTGTTTATCTGGCGAGGTGAATTATGAAATTTGAATTAGATACTACCGACGGCCGTGCGCGCCGTGGTCGGTTGATTTTTGACCGTGGCACAGTAGAAACCCCCGCATTTATGCCTGTTGGAACCTACGGCACAGTTAAAGGTATGACGCCAGAAGAAGTACGTGCTACAGGCGCGGACATTTTGCTCGGTAACACTTTCCATTTATGGTTGCGCCCAGGCGAAGAAATCATGCGAAAGCACGGTGACTTGCATGATTTTATGAACTGGCAGCGTCCGATTTTAACGGATTCGGGTGGTTTCCAAGTATTCAGTCTTGGCGATATCCGTAAGATCACCGAAGAAGGTGTGCATTTCCGTTCGCCAATCAATGGCGAGAAAATCTTCTTAGATCCTGAAAAATCAATGCAAATCCAAGATGCATTGGGCAGCGATGTGGTGATGATTTTTGACGAATGTACGCCGTATCCCGCGACTGAAGATGAAGCGCGTAAGTCAATGCAGATGTCGCTGCGTTGGGCCAAACGTTCGCGTGATGAATTTGACCGTTTAGAGAACCCTAACTCTCTATTCGGCATTATTCAGGGCGGTGTGTATGAAGATTTACGCGACGAAAGCTTAAAAGGCTTAGTCGATATCGGTTTCGACGGTTATGCCGTCGGTGGTTTGGCCGTAGGAGAGCCTAAAGCAGATATGCATCGTATTCTTGAGCATATTTGCCCGCAAATTCCTGCTGACAAACCTCGCTATCTGATGGGGGTCGGTAAACCAGAAGATTTAGTTGAAGGGGTACGTCGTGGTGTTGACATGTTTGACTGTGTAATGCCAACCCGTAATGCCCGCAACGGTCATCTGTTTACGAGTGAAGGTGTGATCAAAATACGCAATGCGCGTCATAGAGATGACACGTCACCACTCGATACTAAGTGTGATTGTTATACCTGTAAAAATTATTCACGGGCGTACCTTTACCACTTAGATCGTTGTAATGAGATTCTGGGTGCGCGTTTAAACACCATTCACAACTTGAGATACTATCAAATGTTAATGGAAGGTTTGCGCGGTGCGATTGAGACGGGTACATTAGACGCCTTTGTGGCGGACTTCTATACCAGTCAAGGTCGCGAAGTACCAGAGTTAGTCGATTGATTTTTTGCTAATAAGAAGAGAAAACTATGTTTATTTCAAATGCATATGCAAGCGCTGCCGGCGCACCACAAGGTGGCGGCACGATGGAACTGATTTTCATGCTGGCGATTTTCGGCCTGATTTTCTATTTCATGATTTTCCGTCCGCAATCAAAACGCGTTAAAGAGCACAAAAATCTGATGTCTTCACTTGGCAAAGGCGACGAAGTGCTGACCAGTGGCGGGATTTTAGGCAAGATTGCAAAAATCAGCGACGAAAGCGATTACGTGTTACTGAGCTTAAACGACACGACTCAAATCACGATCAAAAAAGACTATATTGCAGCTGTATTGCCTAAGGGCTCTATCCAGTCGTTGTAAGCCAAGAGGGCTCAGGCGTGTTAAATAAATACCCAATGTGGAAAAACATTATGGTGATGCTCGTCATCGCCATAGGTTGTTTCTATGCCGTACCGAACCTTTTTGGTGAAGATCACGCGGTGCAAGTGGTGGCGACTCGAGGTGCTGAAGTCACGGCATCAACCCAAGCCAGTGTGAACGAGCTGTTAGCCAGTAAGGGCATTGCGGTAAAGCGCTCTGAGCTTGAAAAAGGTCAGTTGTTGGTCCGTGTGCAAAATGCGGATCAACAGCTACTGGCGAAAGAATTAATTGCTGACAGCTTAGGTGACAAGTTCACTGTGGCGCTCAACTTAGCCCCAGCGACGCCTAAATGGCTCGAGTCAATGGGCGGCAGCCCAATGAAACTCGGTCTCGACCTTCGCGGCGGTGTGCATTTCTTAATGGAAGTGGACATGGGCGAAGCGATTCGCAAGATGGAAGAGGCTAAAGTTGCCGATTTCCGTTCACAATTACGCGAAGAGAAAATTCGTTATGCTGGTATTCGTAGCAATACCACAGGTATCGAAATCAAGTTCCGTGATGCTGAAAGTCTCGCGAGTGCCGAGCGTTTCCTTAAGTCTCGCAGTAAAGATATGGTGTTCACTGATGCTAGCCGTGGCGAAGATTTTGCCCTGCAAGCTGTGATGAGTGACGTGTACCTTAAGCAGATTAAAGAAGAAGCACTGCAACAAAACATTACTACCATTCGTAACCGTGTAAACGAGTTAGGTGTGGCTGAGCCTGTAGTACAACGTCAAGGCGCCGAGCGCATTATCGTTGAGCTGCCAGGTGTGCAAGATACCGCTCGCGCCAAGGAAATCTTAGGTGCAACCGCATCGATTGAATTCCACATGGTCGATGACAAAGCTGATCCTAATGCTGCGCAATCTGGCCGTTTACCAGCGGGTTCTGAAGTGTACCAGCGCCGCGAAGGTGGCACTGTGATATTGAAGAAAGAAGTTATGTTGACCGGTGATCATATCACGGGCGCACAACCTAGCTTTGACCAGTACAGTCGTCCACAGGTTAGCATCAACCTTGATGCGAAAGGCGGCACCATTTTCTCTGACGTGACCAAAGACAACATAGGCAAGCCTATGGCGACATTGTTCATCGAATATAAAGACAGTGGTGAACGCAATGCCGACGGCAGCGTTAAGATGCAGAAAATCCAAGAAGTAATTTCTGTCGCGACCATTCAAGCGCGTTTAGGCCGTAACTTTGTGATCACTGGCTTAAGCCATGGTGAAGCACAAAACCTCGCGCTATTACTGCGTGCTGGTGCCTTGATTGCCCCAGTGTCGATTGTTGAAGAACGTACCATTGGTCCAAGCTTAGGTGCTGAAAACATTCAAAACGGTGTGCAAGCTATGGTCTGGGGTATGGCAGTTGTCTTACTCTTTATGCTGGTTTACTACCGTGGCTTTGGTCTTATCGCCAACATAGCGCTAACCGCAAACTTAGTCATGGTGGTGGGCGTAATGTCTATGATCCCTGGCGCAGTGTTAACCCTACCGGGTATTGCCGGTATGGTGTTGACTGTGGGTATGGCGGTTGACGGTAACGTGCTGATCTATGAGCGTATCCGTGAAGAATTACGTGCGGGCCGTAGCGTTCAGCAGGCCATCCATGAAGGTTATGGTAACGCATTCTCCACCATCGCCGATGCGAACATCACCACTTTCCTAACGGCGCTGATTCTGTTTGCCGTAGGTACGGGCGCTGTTAAAGGCTTCGCGGTGACCTTGATGATAGGTATTGCGACTTCCATGTTTACCGCAATCGTGGGTACTCGCTCAATCGTTAACGCGATTTGGGGCGGTAAGCGCGTGAAGACTCTGTCTATCTAAGGGGAAGTGACAATGCTTGAAATTTTATCTTTAAAACATACGGTAAACTTCCTCCGTCATGCACTGCCTATCAGTATTATGTCGGCTGTATTGGTGCTGGGCTCGCTGGTTTCGCTCGCGACTAATGGCATCAACTGGGGTCTTGATTTCACTGGCGGTACCGTCGTTGAAATGGAGTTCACAAATCCGGTCGATTTAAACGCCCTGCGGGTGCAACTGACGACGCCTGATTCTGAAGGCGCCATTGTGCAAAACTTCGGTTCTAGCCGTGACGTATTAGTACGTTTACAGGTGAAAGAAGGCGTTAAGAGTGACGTGCAAGTTAAGTCTGTCATGGAAGCTGCGCAGAAAGTTGATCCACAGGTTCAGCAGAAGCGTGTTGAGTTCGTTGGCCCACAAGTGGGTAAAGAACTGGCTGAGCAAGGCGCTTTAGCAGTATTAGTCGCGCTTATCTGTATCATGATCTATGTGTCATTCCGTTTCGAATGGCGCCTAGCGTTTGGTTCAGTGGCAGCATTGGCGCACGACGTGATCGTGACTTTAGGTGTGTTTTCGGTATTCCAATTGGAATTCGACTTGACCGTTCTGGCGGGTCTATTGACGGTTGTGGGTTACTCACTCAACGATACTATCGTGGTATTTGACCGTATCCGTGAAAACTTCCTTAAGATGCGTAAAAGCGACCCTGAAGAAGTGGTGAATACTTCAATTACTCAAACCATGAGCCGTACAATCATTACTACAGGTACAACCTTAGTGGTGGTCGTAGCCTTGTTCCTTAAGGGCGGCACTATGATCCATGGCTTTGCGACTGCATTGCTGATGGGTATTTTTGTGGGTACGTATTCTTCTATCTATGTGGCGAGTTTCTTGGCCATCAAACTGGGTATTAATCGTGAACACATGATGCCAGTTGAGATTGAGAAAGAAGGCGCAGACCAACCTCCTATGATGCCTTAAAGGTTACATTCGAGTTAAAAAGCCACCGACGAGGTGGCTTTTTTTTAGCTCGAATTTGAGATAGATCTGACATTCTGCTAGCAAACTCACAAAGTTATAGTCAGTTATGCTGTAAAAATGGAATGTTAATTAAATTAACAACTGGTGTAAAAATCAGCGCTCGACAGGCTCGGCTATTTAGCAGTAGGATGTCGGCAACCCATATTCCAGAGAGTTGTAGCCGTAGGATGTCGCATGGAAGAACGTAAAGTGTTAGTTGCTGGTGGTAATTTATTGCAAGCCCACACATGGAAAGGTTTATTAGAGGCCTGTGGTATTCATGTTGAGCTCAGAGGTGAAGCGCTATTGGGCGGGATTGGTGAGCTTCCGACAGGGATGCAAAACGTCGAGTTGTGGGTGGGCGAGTCCCAACATGCGTCGGCGCAAGTGCAACTGAATGCGTTGGATGTCGAAAGCCCACAATGGCAATGTGTGCAGTGCCATGAAACCAATGAAGGCAGTTTTGAATTGTGCTGGCAATGCAGCTCAGAGCGCAGCGAAAGCCACAATTAGCCTTGGATAGGCAATCACCTTCGCTTTGTGCTGTGGCTGAAAGATTGCGTCTACTGGATGAGAAGATTACACTTTGCTGATAAGCTGACATTCATCATGTCATTCAATATCTTATCTAGGAGTTTGTGATGCTGCACCCCAATGCTTTTTCCGCCCTTGTTGACGCAATACTGCCTAATATCACCGAAGTGACCATTGAAGCTTATCAGGCAGACGATAGCTGGCACCTTGTGGATGTGCGTGAGGACCGCGAGTGGCTGCAGGATCATTTACCCCAAGCGAAACACTTAAGTCGGGGTATTTTAGAGCGCGATATTGAAGCGCGTTTCCCCGATAAACATACCCCTATATTACTTTACTGCGCAGGTGGTGCGCGCTCTGCCTTGGCTGCCCATAATCTACAACTCATGGGGTACACTCACGTTGCTTCTTTGATTGGTGGTTATAAGGGCTGGGTACATCGTCAACTGCCAGTGGTGCAGGATTAAGCGTTCAGGATCTCATTTGATGCAATATTTTCCCTTGTTTGTCGATACGGTTAATTTGAATGTCTTGCTGGTGGGGGCGGGTGATGTGGCGAGCCGTAAGTTGGCGTTACTAACACGTACCGAAGCTAATATCCATGTGGTTGCCCCAGAGGTCAATCCTGAAGTGCAGCGTTATGCTGATACGGGCCGTATTCTGTTATCCCAGCGCGAAGTGGTTCACGCCGATATTCAAAATTACGATCTCGTGTATCTCGCCACGGCAAACGACAGCCTTAATGCCGAATTGGCGACTCTAGCCACCGCGCGCGGTATTTGGGTTAATGCCGTTGATAATCCGGCATTTTGCCGTTTTATCACCCCTTCGATTGTCGATAGGGGCCGTTTAGTGGTCGCGATCAGCACGGCGGGCGCAGCACCAGTATTTGCACGCACGATTCGCTCGCGCTTAGAATCCAGCCTACCGCAATCACTCAAGCCTTTGTTCGACTTTGTCGCCGATAGACGCGCCGAAGTGCAAGACAAGCTCGATTCAACCTCGAAACGCCGCTTATTTTGGGAGCGTTTTTTCGATACCAATGGCGACCGTTTCGATAGTCGTACCACCGAGCATTACCATAATGCGTTTAATAACTTAGTCAGCCGCGGCGAAATCCTTTTGCTGGATGATGCAACCTCTGTGGACTTACTGCCACTCGCCGCGATGCCGTTGTTGCAGCGCCTCGATTGGATCTATAGCCAAGGCGATTTGAGTGATGAATTGGCAGAATTAGTCCGTCGAGACGCCAATCGGGGCGAGTTACCCGCACTCAGTGAATTGAGCCTGCAATACGAACAGGGCACACGCATGTTGCTGGTGACCGATACACAAAAAATCAGTCAGTTGAAAGCGCATTTCCCGATGGCTAAGCATTTACGACCCGGCGCGATTTAACCTCTTATCGATTCAGCCTTCTGTCCGATTGCACTTTCTGTTCGATTTGATGGACGTATCCTATTGTTCGTTTGAGCTAATGCCGAGTCTCAGGTAGACTCGGCAGCCTTATTTTAGGATTTCGCTGTTTCAGGATTTCACTCTGCATTTAGGATGACTATGGCCCTCAAAGCGACTGTGTTTAAGGTCAATTTACAGATAGCCGATATGGATCGGAATTATTACCAAGACCATCAATTGACGCTTGCCCAGCATCCTTCCGAAACCGATGGCCGCATGATGGTGCGTTTACTGGCGTTTATTGTGAATGCCAGCGAAACCTTAAGTTTCAGTAAAGGTTTGTGCGTCGATGATGAGCCCGAGTTGTGGGACAAAACCTTATCAGGCGAAATTGATCTGTGGGTTGAGTTTGGTCAGGCCGATGAGAAATGGCTGCGAAAGGCCAGTGGTCGTGCCAAAGTTGTGCAGTTATTTACCTATGGTGGCCGTAGTGTACCCATTTGGTGGAAACAGAATCAGCAGGCGTTAGAGCGTTACCAGAATTTAACCGTGTGGAATATTGCCGAAGAGTCGGTCACGGCGATGGAAGCCTTTGTTGGGCGCAATATGGCATTGCAGGTTTCTATCAGCGAAGGCCAAATTTGGCTATCGGATAATGATACCAGCGTGTTGATCGAACCTGAAATCCTCAAAGATATTGCATAACATGTCTTGTAAAAAAGAGCCTGCGATTGCAGGCTCTTTTCATTTATTACTTTCATTTTTCAGTAATGAGTATTGATTGGGATTTATTGGAAGCTCAGCTCCCAGCTATCGATATAACCCACATCACCACGGCCACTGTCTACGGCTTTTAACTTCCATACGCCGTTCGAATTAGCACCCGTCATATCAGCGGTATAGCTCTTGTTGATATTGGCAGCACCTGAACCTGTGTTGCTATGCAATGTAACTGTTTTACCAGAAGGGCTGATCAGCTGCACTTTCAAGTCACCAATATAAGGGTGGACTATGTTCACTACCGCAGTCACAGTGCCTGAATCACCTGTGCGAGTGACTGTGATTGGGCTAGTGATCCCAGCTGCTTTGTTATCAGGGATGTTGTAGTTATCAGTGTTGCTATAGCTTGCAGGCGTAGTCGGTGGAGTACCGCCGCTAGATGCTGTGTAGCTTGCTGTTAATGACACACCAGTGAAGGCCGAGTAGCCTTTCAGCATGGCGTAGTAAGTGCCTGATTGGACATTGGTGATTGGGCAAGACTCGCTATTGCCACTTTTATATGGACGGCAATCATAGTTAGCTGTAGTCGGCGCTGCACCATATTGCACATACAAGTCCGCATCACCTGTACCACCGTTCATCACAAAGCCTAAGTTAGTTGCGCCTTGTGGTACGTCAAAGGAGAAGTGCAGTTCTTCACTCGCTGCGCCGCCTAAGCCCGTCTTAGCCACACCGTTAACTAACACGCCATCGGTTGGAGTTGGATCAACAGGACCCGTTGGGCCAGTACAAGAGGCATCTAAGAAGGTTTTCGCGGCAACAGCGTTGACTAAACCATAGCCATAGTAGTTGTCACGGCCCGCAGTACCAAGATCTTCAGCGGTCATTTTCAATGCGTTACGAACCTGCGCCGCACTACACTCAGGGTGATAGCTCCAGACTAAGGTTGCAACACCTGACACATGTGGCGTTGCCATCGAAGTACCGTTGTAGTACTCGTAATCTTTATTACCTTGGTTGCTGACTGTTGCTGTCGCACCCAGTTGATTACGTAGTGCTAAACCTGTTGCGCGATCCACTGATACGGAAACCATATTGATTTCACTGTTTGCATCGACAAGGAAGGGGTTTTGTAAGCCAGGTAATGCCGCGTTACTGTAAACAATCGCCGCACTGGCACCGGCATTTTTACAGGCTTTAGCCGCATTGATTTCAGGGTAACTTGTGCCTTGATTGCCAACACGTTCCACTAAACAAATCTTATTGCTCATGTTGCCGCAGTTGAAGCTAGTTCCGCTGACGCTACATTCGGCAAGCGTAGCTGTCGCTGTACCATTGTATGGTGCTGGCACATAGTTGCCGCCCGATGAAATGAGGCGATTATGAGGCACTACACCTGAATCAAAGTAAGACTGACCACCGATAGTAATATCGGCTAAACGGCCTTCGCCACGGGTAACCGTCGACAGAATCGCTTCACCTGGGCCAGATATTTCAACTTGGTTGGTGTATTGGGAAAATGCAGAATGGTCTTTATGATTATCCACTGAGGCGACTGACATCACGCCATCGTAGGATGCTGGATAGCTGTGAGCACTATTGCCATCGTTACCTGCAGCGGCAATCAAGAGAACACCATTATTATAATGGGCAGCCAGAGCATTACGCTCAGTGGTGCTCGAACCCGCACCACCTAAACTCATAGTGACAACGTTAGCGCCGTTGGCAACACAAGTATCTACCGCGGCGACTAAGGATGAAGAGTAACCCCAGCCAGATTCGTTAAACACTTTTACGACATGAATATTGGCATTTTGATTTGGCATTACGCCGATCACGCCGTCGTTGTTGGCAATTGCCGCAATCGTGCCCGCAACGTGAGTACCGTGGGCGTTGTGGTTACCTGGCTCGAACCAGTTGCCTGTGCCTGAGTTATTGGTGCCCGTGACATTATTGCCACTTAAATCGCTGTGACTACGATCGTAGCCAGAATCGATAATACAAATAGTACGATTGCCTGCTTGGCTATCGCTTAACTGAGTCGCCCCCACAAAGGTTTGACCCCAAGGCGTGCTTTCACTCAGTAAGTGACGCGGCATATCCTCTTCAACATATTCCACATCGGCGCGTTTTTTTAACGCATTGATGCCGTTTGCATCGAGTTTGACCGAGTAACTGTTACTGCGGCCGATACGTTTCATTTCCTTCGCTTGTACTTTGTTCAATGCAGTGTGTTGAGCACTGATTTCCGCCATTTGGGGCTGATAATTCATTGTGGTTGGCAGCGTATCAGTTGCCGCGTCACTCGATTGCTGATCACTCATTGATTGCACATTACTGGCCGACATTATGGTAGCAGCATCGGCGTTTTTAAATTTCACTATGTAACGCTTTGGCAGTGGAGAGGTTTGTGCTTGTAATGCTGCGGCAAAACCTGGGGCTTGTGGTGCTGCTTGTACACCGGCTGAGATCGCAATAGCTAAGCTTGAAAGGCTTAACGCTATTTTAGTGGTTCTGTTGATTGTCATGTTCTTCTTCCATGGTCAATTTAGTGTTAATCATTATTATTTTATGTTTCATAAGAATAACTACGACTCAGATGCTACTCGGTTAGTGAATTTATCTGCGGCCAAAGTATTTGTAAATCAATTGTTAACGGTATGGTTGCTTATAAAGCCTCATATTTTATAAGCAGTTAATTTGAATATAAATTCAATATGTAACGAGTTGTAACTAAGTTTTATTCAATTTCTTGTTTTTTTATGTGGTAAAAATGAATAAGTGAATACGAATCTACGGTCAATATGAGTACTTTATACTGATTTTCCTGTTTCTATGTGATTGAAATTTTTATATATATCTTTTAGTGATTATAAATAACTAAATAGCCATGTAAAGTTTGGTCATTATAATGAGTTTTTTCAAGTGATTGATTATGCGAAATTGTTGCAAATTTCTGTCAAGGGAGTGGCAGTTGCCAATTCATTGACGATGGCTAAGCCATTCACGCAAATTTGTTGATGTGTTTTTTGGAGGGGGCGTAAGCGGCAAAACGGGAGGTGAAAGCATACGCAATGTATGTGGTTAGAATCTTCTGCCTAATTTCGATATTTCGCTTAGACAATAAAAAAGCGCCAAAGGGCGCTTTTAGGGAGAAACCTTGAATGACTAGAGTGCAGTGACAGTGCTTAAGTGATTTACACTTGCTTTCCCGCACTAAAGCACTAGAGCCTAGTCGATGGCGGTGAATTACTTAGCGGGCGTTTTTTGTGCCTCAACTAAGGTGGAATAACCGCCACCATTATAGGTTTGAGTATATCCTGCAGCGACTAAGGCTTCGGTTGCGATGCTGCTACGGCGACCACTGCGGCAATACAAGACAACAGGGGCATCTTTGGCGATGCCGCGCTTAGCAAACTCCTCTGCCACTTGCTCAAAGGGAATATTGACCGCATTGGCTAGATGACCTTCGGCAAACTCCTCAGGCGTTCTGACATCGAGCACCATAGCGCCTGCGGCAATTTTATCCCATGCGATTGCAGGATCTTGGTCGGCGGCGCTGGCCATCATTGGCATTAGTAGCAGTGGCACGAGAACCAGTGATTGCAGGCTTAATAGGGCTAAGCGCATTAGGCTTTGGCCACGGGTTACGAGGTTGTGGGTCACTTTATCTCCTTGACGCCTTTTGGGCAGGCTTGTTTAAGCTAAACGAGTACTCGCTCAGCTAAATCTTAACTCTTAAGTCTTAACTATTAAGTAGTGACTTTGTGTGGCTTAACTTTGCTTAGCAATCTCAGCCTCGGATTTTACACCCAATTTGCGTAAAATCATGGCGGCAGGGCAAAAACCGGTAAAAGCACTTTGAAACAGGTTAGCGCCAACAAATGCGGTTAACCACAAAAAGTTGTGGTGCACATAGGCTGTTAACACCAGTGACAGTAACACCATAAATCCGGCAAAAGCCATAATGCTGCGTTCTAATGACATACCTTACTCCTTGAGGCCATTTTGGTGATGGCCTTTGTTGTGGTTAGTTTTGTGTTTGTGTCTGTGTCTGTATCTGAACAGTATTCATGCGGTTTTTCATTGCTGTGTAGTACAGCACAGGGATGACAACTAAGGTCAGTATGGTCGAGATAAAAATACCAAAGATCAGACTGATCGCTAAGCCATTGAAAATTGGATCATCAAGGATAAACAGCGCCCCTATCATGGCCGCTAGTGCGGTGAGCATAATGGGTTTAGCTCGCACTGCACCCGAGTGGATCACTGCCCGCTCAAAGGGCACGCCGGATGCGGTTTCTTGATTGATAAAATCGACCAATAATATCGAGTTACGCACAATAATCCCCGCCAGCGCTATCATGCCTATCATGGACGTTGCGGTGAATTGTGCTCCGAGCAGGGCATGGCCTGGCATTACACCAATCACCGTTAATGGGATTGGCGCCATGATGATGAGCGGCACGAGATACGATCTAAACTGCGCCACTACCAAGAGATAAATGGCGATCATGCCGACCGCATAGGCGATGCCCATGTCTCTAAAGGTTTCGTAGGTGATTTTCCACTCGCCATCCCAGAGCACGGCGACCGAGTCTAGCCCTGTGGGTTGGTGAATATAATGCTGATCAAACCCTAAGCCATCGGCGCCATCAATTTTGCCCGCCATGTCGAACATGCCGTAGAGCGGGCTGTCCAGTGGCCCCGACATATCGGCGACGACCATGATCATAGGGATCATATTCTTATGGATAATTGGTGCATCGATTTTGCCGCGTTTGATGGTCACCAGCTCAGACACAGGCACAGATTGCCCCGTTTGGCTCAGTAACTTCATATTCAGCACTTGCTCTAAATCGACTTTCGCGCCTTCGTTTAATTGCAGGCGGATCGGTATCGGTTGTTTTTGCTGGGCTTGATGTAAATAACTCACGTCTTTGCCGCCAACGGAGGTGGCAATCAAGTCGACAATATTGCTGTAGGGCACGGCCATCAGGCTGGCTTTACTGCGGTCGATCATCACCTGCCATTTTTGCTGGGCAGCGGGCAAGAAAATATCGATATCGACCACATCTTTGGTTTCATGGAACAGCGCCTGCATCTCGTAAGCGGCTTGCTCGCGGATTGCGGGGCTTGGGCCATACACTTCAGCAACCAGCGGCGACCACACTGGCGGCCCTGGTGGCACTTCAACCACTTTGATATTGGCTTGATATTGCTCGCCAATTTGCTGCAGTTCGTCACGCACCGATACCGCTATGCTGTGGCTGTCGCGCTTGCGGTGTTTCTTATCCACTAGGTTCACTTGAATGTCGCCAAGCTCTTGGCTGTGACGCAGGAAGTAGTGACGGACTAAGCCGTTAAAGTTCATTGGCGCGTTAGTACCCGCATATAACTGCAGATGCTCGACCTCAGGGACGGTTGTTAGGTAGCGACTCAAATCCTGCAATACTCTTTGTGTTTGCTCTACGGGAGTGCCTTCTGGCATGTCCACCATCACTTGAAACTCGGACTTATTATCGAAGGGCAGCATTTTAAGCACCACGAGCTGACCGACAGGGAGCGCGACGGCGATACCGATCAACACAAATACGCCGACAGCCAGTCCCATTCTTGCCTTACGGGCATTTTTACCTAGTAGGAAAGGACCAATTAAGTGAGTAAAGAGGCGCACCATCTTAGTTTCGGCTTCATCCTCGTGCGAGGCTTGGGTAGTATCGTGTTGGTCATTATGTTTCAGCAGTTTACGACTGAGCCAAGGGGTGACGACAAAGGCAACCACTAGAGAAATCAACATGCCCATACTGGCATTGATGGGGATCGGGCTCATGTAAGGCCCCATTAAGCCCGATACAAAAGCCATCGGCAGCAGTGCCGCGATAACGGTGAACGTCGCCAGAATCGTCGGGCCGCCGACTTCATCGACCGCCACAGTGATAAGCTCGCTGAAGGACTTTTTGCCGAGCGCCATATGCCGGTGGATGTTTTCGACCACGACTATGGCATCGTCGACCAAAATGCCGATAGAGAAAATCAAGGCGAACAAGGACACGCGGTTTAAGGTAAATCCCCACGCCCAAGAGGCGAAAAGGGTGATCGCCAGCGTAATAATAATGGCCACACCTACGACCAAGGATTCGCGTGCGCCCATGGTTAAAAAGACCAGTACGACTACGGCGCTGGTGGCAAAAATCAGTTTTAAAATAAGGGTGTTAGATTTATCTGCCGCGGTTTCGCCATAGTTACGTGACACTGTGACTTCGACATTTGCCGGGATCAACACATTGTCGACTTTAGCTATCCGCTCAATCACACTGTCGGCGATATCGACGGCATTTTGGCCTGCTTGTTTACCAATCGCGATGGTGACGGCGGGATAAATGTCGGTTTTATCTGCATGCCAAACGCTCTGTTTCGGGATATCACTTTTTAAGCTGATTTCAGCAATATCCGCCAAATAAATCGGAATATGCTTGCCTTGTTTATCTTGATAGACACTGATGACTAATTGCTTGAGATCGTCGATGGATTGTAAAAACTGCCCAGCCTGAACTTTAATCTCTTGATTACCTTGTACTAAGGATGCAGGCATAGAGACCATATTATTGTCATTCAGGCTTTGTCTTAACTTGTCGTAGGTCAGATTAAAGCTGTTCATCTTGGCGGGATCGATACGTATGTTGGCCACCATGTCGTGCTGGCCAACGGTATAGATTTCGCGGGTACCGGGAATGCGCTTAATTTCGGTTTCTAACCCAAGGGCGACATGGGTCAGTTGCTCGGCAGAGACTTGTCTGTCCTTTGACCACAAGGTCAAACTGACAATCGGCACATCATCGATACCGCGCGGTTTGATCAGCGGATCGCCCACGCCAGCGCCCCTTGGCAATTTATCCATATTAGAATAAATCTGGTTGTACAGGCTGACGATGGCATCATTGCGCGCAACGCCGACCTTAAAGATGACGATGATCAGCGTGCCATCGGGTTGGGAGAACGAATACAGGGTATCTATGCCTTTGATTTCGGAGATCACTTGTTCCGCAGGCAAGGTGACTAAGTTTTCAACTTCCGTGGGTGTCGCACCGGGAAAAGGAATAAACACGTCGGCAAAGGTGACATCAATTTGTGGCTCTTCTTCCTTTGGTGTCACCAAAATGGCAAATAAGCCAAGTAAGAGTCCGAGAAGCGCTAATAGCGGCGTGATGGCGCTATTTTGGAAGGTGGCGGCAATTCGTCCGGAAATCCCAAGTGTGGTTTGTGGTACTGGAGCATGTTTCATAAAACAACCTCGACAAAGCTTAAGTCGCTGGGAATTTATTGCTTTTTGCTGAGCAACACTTGGTAGGCATCAAGGGCAACCTTGTCACCCGACTTCAGGCCCGCCAGCACTTCGACCTCGCCATCTATGGGACTAGCGACACGGACTTGGGTGAGTACAAATTCTTCGCCCTTTTTAAGGTAAACGCTGCTCAGTTCGTTCATTGTGAGTAGCGCTGAGGTGGGCAGTTGGATTTTTTCTCGTTCGCCATTTTTAAAGGAAGCTTTTGCCCAAGTACCGGGTTGAAGGTTAGCTTCATTTTCAGGCAGATTAATGCGTACTTGATAGCTGTGGCTGACGGGATCGGCAAAACTAAAAATAGTGAGATCCTTTGAGATTAACTCGCGGCCATCACTTAAACGGACGAGGAATTCGGGGGCGTTTTTCAACTGATTGATGTAACGCTGTGGCACTTGGGTAATGGCGCGCATTTGACTCGCGGAAAACCCTGAAAGTAGCGCTTGTCCTGGGCTCACCGTTTCACCCAGTTCGACAAAACGCTCTGTGACTACACCACTAAAAGGCGCTGATACCACAGTGTATTTTAAGGATTCGCTGGCTTTGATGACGCGGGCTTGCGCTGCGGTTACGGCTTGTTCTGTGGCCTTAGCATTGGCGGTGGCTTCGTCCATCGCGCCCTTAGAAATCGCGCCTTGGGGAAATAACTCTTTATAACGTTTGTATTGCGCCTGTGCTTCGACATTCAAGGCTTTGGCTTTAGCTAAATCGGCCTCAAAGCTTGCGAGTTCAGCGCCTTGCTCTTTACTGGTGATCTCCAGTAGCGCGGCTCCCTCTGGGACAACATCGTTAACATCGTAGTTGAGTTTGACAATACGGCCAGAGGTTTGCGCCGATACCGTCGCCGCTTTTACTGCTTCTATGGTGGCATCTAAGGTGACCCAATTGGCGTAGGGTTTAGTTAAGACTTCGATAGTTTCGACTGAGGCAGCCTGGACTTGAGTACTGGCAAGTGCCAACAGTAAGAAAAAAGCGCGAGAAATTGACGTCATAATTTATATCATCCCAGATGCAATTCATGAGTAAATTCTAATGGAGTTATTTTCAATAGGCAATCAATATTTATTAGAAAAATTTAATATAGTATTTTTCCCTAATTTAGGAATAAGGCCCATAAGTGCCTTATTCCCCATCGTTTCAGTGAATTCCGACTAAGCCTAAGATTTAGTCATTTAAATAGTAGGTGAGTGTGGACACAATGCGAATTTGTTTAATGTAAGGCGTGCTGCTGTCGCGATCCGAAATAGTAAACTGGCCTTGACTCGCACTTTTAATTTTTCCGAGGCGAGAATCTGAGTCCTTAGCAAACTTTTCAGCCACTTCGCGGGCATTTTGAGTCGCTTCTTGCACCATCACAGGTTTGACTGAGTTGAGATCGGTAAACAGAAACTCAGTGCGATTATCATAATCTTGGCTGGCGATCGCTATGCCTTCCTTCACTAAGCTAATCATCTGCTTACGGGTGTTCAGCATTAAATCAATTTGCGGGGTATAAACAGATAGATTCACTTTTGCCGAGTAACGGTATCTAACGTTAGGATCGACATAACCTTGGGCTTGGCGATCTTCAATTGAAGGTAATGAAATCGTAATTTCGCTATCGCTAAAGCCTTGTTCCTTTAAAAATGCCACTACACGGTCGGTTTTTTGCTGAACCGTCTCGTAGAGCTTAGGCAGATTATTATCGACCTCAGTGAAATTGATTGGCCAAATCGCCACATTGGCTTTGACTTCTTTTTCCGCTAAGCCCTTGACTGTCACTGTGCGTTCCATGGCTTTCATCTGCAATAAGGCCGTGCTCGCTGTCTGGCCAACATACACAAGCCCAGCACAAAGGAAACCGCCCAGCAGCAGGGCTGGAAGGATGTTATTTTTTTCCATAAAAAGAATCTCTTGATTAGATGAACTCAGCCTACGATACCCAATAAACTTAAGTCATGCACTGGGTTTATTCGGGATAGATGCCGCTTAAGATTTGCAGGCGGCAGGTTGGCAATATCAGCTTGATGTCGCTTTTTCAGCTCGATGGCTCATTTTTCAGATTTTCAGACAGGCTATTTTTCTGGAGGAATAACACTCGGCTGCCATAATTCGACTTTATTACCGTCGGGATCGATAAACCAGCCAAAGCGGCCAAACTCTGAATCTTCAATGCCACCCACGAGCTGACCGCCACCTTGTTCGACCTGCGTGAGCGCTTGGGCTAGATCATCAACGATAAAGTTAACCATAAAGCTCTTATCTGAGGGGGCAAAATAGTCCGTGCTATGGGCGAAGGGCGTCCAAACATGGTAGCCGAGTGTCGCTTTATCTGTGTGATAAAACGCGGCGCCGCCCCAGTCTTCAATGGGGACTTGAAGATGGGTTTTATACCAAGTTGCCAAGGTAACAGGATCCGCACTTTTAAAGAAAATTCCACCGAGTCCAATGACTTTAGCCATAGCCGTAGCTGCGTTTACAGGAGTATGAATTAACTTTAGGCAATAAATGCTTAAGATACAAAAAAGCCGCAAAAAATGCGGCTTTTGGGTTAAGCGTTTAGCTTAGAACTGGTAGCTGTATTGAACTGAGTAGTACATACCACTTGATTCAGTAATTGCATTAACAGGACCTGTGATAGCACTGTTTTCGATCAGGTGAACTTTTTCACCTTTAATATAAGCGATACCAAAGTCAACGGTGTTTTGTGGGTTGATGTGGTAACTCATACCCGCTGTGTACCAGTTACGGTCAGAGTCTGGGAATGAAATTGAGCTGATTTCGTCCACAACGCCTTGGTCATGCATATAACCAGCACGCACAGTGAATTGCTCGTTGATTGTGTAAGTACCACCTAAGCTGAATAACCATGAATCTTTCCATTGGTATTCTTTCAGTGCAACATCACCTACGGCTTGTGTCACTCCAACAGCTGCAATCGTGGCTGTACCATCTTTAGCCGTGATTTGATCAAAGTTGCCCCACTGTGTGTGCTGCGCAGTATAGTGCAAAGCAAACTTAGGGGTGATTTGATGGAAACCGGCAACTTGGAAGATATCCGCTAGTGGAACATCTAAGCTATCAAAATTGGTCGCAACCGGAACAGTACCTACACCAGGAATGGTTGTCATCGAGACGGTATTGATATCACCTTCAACATTCACTGTCGGGCTGAAACGGTAGCTGATGCCGAAACGGTTATCTTTATCTAGCTCAATGGTGGCACCTACTATACCACCGAAGGCCCAGCCGTCAGCGTCGACGTCAACCAATGGCGTAGTGCCCATATTACGGGTTAAGCGGCCTTCGCCATAGACTGCGTCCAGACCCGCACCGATACTGAACATGTCATTAATACGGTATGAAAGGCTGGCGTTAAAGTTAACCGTTGTGACTTCAGTTTCGCCAAGCAGATCATAGGGTGCTGGTGAGTTCGCAGGTAAACTCTTTGAAAGTGAGCTGGCATCGGTACCGGTACCAAAGTTAGAAAACGCAGCAAAGCCCACGGCGAACTTATCGTCGATTGGGTGGATGTAGAAAATATTAGGGATAATTTTAGAGCTACCCGCGTCATCGATGCTGCCTAAGTCAACGGCACCACCGGCAAAGTTAACGTCTTTAACATCAACAGTAATATCGGCATAAGTTAAGCCAAAAGACACTGCATCTTTATCGAATAATGCCATTGCAGCAGGGTTACGTGATAACACAGAAGCGTTATCGGCAATAATCGCATCACCCGCAAATGCACGGCCCATACCTGTGGCTGATTGGCTGTTGAGTTGGAAACCTGAAGCTAAGGTTTGAGTACTTGCTAATGCGACAGAAACGGCAATGAGTGTCTTGTTGAATGTTTTCATTATAATTCTCTCTATTTTTTATAAGTATTGGATTTTTATTCGGTCCTAGTCAGCCGAAAGTCTTTAAATCCATTTATTAGTCTTCGGCATCTTATGGACTGAACCTAACCTCAACAAGTCCGACCAGATGTGAAAATTGTTAATTTTCAGTTAATTAAAAACCTTTAAAACAGAGGTTGAACTTTAGCATGCTTGAATGGTCTGGCCAGATGCTTGATATGAAGGGCTTTGGGTTTAACGGTAGGTTTCAATTGACGTTAATGGTTTGTAATTGTGTGTTGAGTATTTAAAAGGATACAAAATGTAAAAAGCGCACAAGTGTGCGCTTTTTAAGTTATATAAGCGTGTCGAAACTAAAGTGCAGACTTAAATTGTTCGAACTCTGTTGTTACATTTTCACTTGGTGCAGACAATTTGCTCACCAAAATACCGGCGAATGTGGCGAATACAAATCCTGGCAGGATTTCGTATAGTTCGAAAATCCCCCCCGTCAGTTGCTTCCAAATTACGACCGTTAATGCGCCGACAATAATAGTAGCAATGGCGCCATTACGGCTGTATTGCTTCCAAAATAGCGATAATAAGACGACAGGACCAAAGGCCGCACCAAAGCCTGCCCAAGCATAACTCACAAGGCTTAATACACTGCTTTCAGGATTGAGGGCAATGATGCCTGCGATCACGGCAATCGCCAGCACGCCCATGCGACCGACCATCATCAACTCGCGATCATCCGCTTGAGGGCGTAACCATTTACGGTAAAAATCTTCAGTGATAACACTTGAGCACACCAGCAACTGTGAATCGATAGTGCTCATGATGGCCGACAAAATGGCCGCAATAAGTAGACCACCAATCCAAGGGTTAAACGCGGCTTGGGCTAAATGAATAAATACCGTTTCTGAATTCGCCAGTGGCGCATTGGCGAAATACAGAGAACCGGCAATACCTGTGGCTAATGCGCCAATTAAAGATAAGACCATCCAGCTCATGGCAATACGGCGCGATAAGGGCAGGGCATCGGCACTGCCTATCGCCATAAAGCGCGACAAAATATGCGGCTGACCAAAATAGCCAAGACCCCATGCGAGTAAAGACAACATGCCTATCACTGTGGTTTTGTCGCTGACCAAGGCCAACATCGCAGGATCGATAGTTTCAATTCCGGCGTGGCTTTCAGGGTGAGAGAAAACGGCAAAGGGGACGATTAAGAGGGCGACAAGCATCAAACAGCCTTGAAAGAAGTCTGTCCAACACACTGCAAAGAAGCCACCAATAAAGGTATAACCGACTATGATGGCTGAGCCAATCACCAGCGCCACTGTGTAATCGAGACCAAAGACTTTTTCAAACAGAATCGCGCCACCGACCATGCCTGAGGAAGCATAGAAAGTGAAAAACACTAAAATAGTGATTGCGGAGACGAGCTTGAGATAGCCCTGGGTATCGTGGAAACGTTTCTCGAAGAAATCCGGTAAGGTGAGGGCGTTATCGGCGAGTTGAGTGTAAATACGCAGTCGTCTGGCGACAAATAGCCAGTTCAGCCAAGCGCCAAAAATTAACCCTATGCCAATCCAAGCTTCACCTAAGCCGCCTAAGTAAACCGCGCCGGGTAAACCCAGTAACAGCCAACCTGACATATCGGATGCACCCACACTGAGTGCGGTTACCGCGGGGCCCATTTTACGGCCACCTAAAATATAATCATCAACAGTATCGGTAGCACGGTAAGCCCAAAAACCTATGCCCATCATCAATACTAAGTAACCAACAAATGTGATTAAAATCGGGGTTTCAATCGTCATCTTACCTTTTCCCATCTTGTTATTATTAAAAGTGGCAAGCATGCTACCAGATGTTTGAACAATCGCCCATTAGCAGATAGAAGTGTGATTAAAATCTAACCTCCGATAGCATTGAAATATCGGAGGTTAATTTAAAAATAGCCGAGATAAGATGGGGTTAGATAAAGGTGTTCTTGATTTCGTCTTTTACATAGCTAAGGTCTGCTTTATCTTCACCTATAAGCAAAATAAACGCATCGGGTGTTTCAAAGCCCATTCCTTGGTATTTGCCATCGGCGAAGGTTTTGTCTAACACCATACGTTTCTCGAGTGGCACGATAAAGAGTGTGACCTTGCTTTGCTCGCCCTGTAGCACTAAGTGCAGGCTTTTCACCCCTTGAAAATCGCAATAGGAGGTGTAATACACTTTGCCCGGTTGTTGGGTGAACTTGGCATTGCCAAAGTCTTTCATCGACGCGAGCTGCGCATTGACCTGATTAAAGTTGACGTTTTGATCCACCTGTAAGGCAACACCTTCATGGTAGACATGGGCCAGTGCATGTTCGGCTAAATCGATTGGCCCTAAACGTAATAGACTAAAACTGATCCCCACCACAAATGCCACCGAGGCCGCCATCGCCACTAAAAAGCCCGTCTGACGGCGGTGTTTATGGTGTTGTTGCAACTGCTGACGCAAAATAAGTTTATCGGCGAGATCGTCCGCCACTTCTACTTTCAATGCATTTGTCAGTTTGGCATCAAGGTTTTTGAGCTCATTGATTAAGGATTGGTTTTCTGGCTTAGCATTAATTTGCGCCAGAAAATCAGCATCTTGATTATGAGGATCTTCATAAGCTTGACGTCTAAATTTAAGCTCATCCATTGGATTGACCTCTCACATCATTCTTCTCAAGTAGTTCTTTCAATTGGCTCCTCGCCCGAAATAAACGCGTCATTACGGTGTTGCGATTGAGCTCCATCAGCTCGGCAATTTCATCGCCGCTAAAGCCACCAATCAGTTGCAGTAAGAGTGGCTCGCGGTATTCGATATCCAGCTTGCCTATTTGCCGACGGATCAGGTATTGCTCGGTCTGCTCTTCACTGCTATTGGAGATATTGTCTTCTAAGGTATCTTGCTCAACGTCGGAATAATCGAACTGTTTACGCTCGAAACGCCGCGCATTCTCACGCCTAAGAATCGTGATCAGCCATGCCTTCGCCGCTTTATCATCCTTGAGGGAATCCAAAGAGCGCCACGCCCGCAAGAAGGTTTCTTGGGTAATGTCTTCAGCCACGTGTTTATCGCCGCATAACCAGTAGGCGTAACGGAAGATGTCTGCATGTAGCGCCTTGACTAGGCTGTTGTATCGTCGTTGTTTACTTAGCATGTCAGAAGAGACCGCGGGCTCGACGGATTTCTTACGCCAGTTAGCAAACATTTTTATTTTTTCGGCTTGTTGGCTGAATGTTTAGCATAGTTGAGCTCGCTTCTCTCTCATTAAATCCTTAATTTACTTAGGATTCAGTGGGCTTAATGGCGCCGATTTTGGGTTTGAATGTTTATGCTCACAGGCCTTAACCGCGTTAAGCAACGCGGCGCACTCTACGGTCAGCTTGTTAGTATTCGCACTGTTAGTATGGCTGTTGGCATCGGCCTTCGCACTATAGGCGGCAATTTGCAGTTGCTGTATCGCCTGTGCGAGTTGCGGTGACTGCTCGGCAATCTTATCGAGTGTCATAGGCGCTTGCTGTAACTCGCTGAAGTAGCGCTGTAACTGCAACATAATGCGGCTCACATCGCCACTGGCGCAGGCTTGCTCCAATCCCTGTAAGCCCGCAACATTTACTGATTGTGCTGAACTCATTGAAGCGTTAAGGGCAGTCGGGGCGGCCGATTGGTTTTTTAAGGCGCGGCGCCAAGCGATTAAAGTGATGATCCAAGCGACGAGAGTGATCAGCCATAGTGCAGCAAACACCTTAACCATCCAGGGGTCATTGTTGTCGGCCACTGAATTGGCTTGCCAAGAGGCTTGGGCGGGCGCATCTGTGACCGCACCGCCTGTTACCACTATGGTGCGTGCGGGGAGCGTCGCGGTTTCTTGACGTTTAAGGTGCGGATTCCACCAAGGCACTTTGACTTCGGGCAGGGTAAATGTTCCCGCTTTACTGGGAACGATTGCCGACGTAATACTGTACTGGGAGACAATTTGTGCATCGCGTACAAAGGTTTGTCGCTGAGGTTTCTCTGGGTATGACTTCAGTTCATTAGGCAGGGTTTGCACTATATCTGGCAGGCTATTTTCATCGGCATTAGAAGCCAATAAAGTCATAGTGCGAGTAATAGGGCTACCGACGGTAAACTCTTTAATATCCTCAGGGAAGTTCTCTTTTAGCACCACTAAATCGGCAACCAGCCATTGGCCTTGGAAACTTGTCGGTGCAGGATTCACTTGCACTGTGAGTGAGGGCGCGCCCGCTTGCATTGGGCGGCTTTCATTAAAGCCAAACATGCCGCCGCGGCGTTGGGATTCAACTAGCACATCGCCCGCAAAGGTCGCGCCTTTGATGTTCACTTGGCCGGGTAAGTCCGGAATGATGCCATAGGTGCGTTCAATCACGCGGTAACGACGGCCATCGACTATCTCTGAGCCATCCTTATCTTCGCCGATTTGTTTGATCTGCGCGCCTTCGATGACAGGTGCGCTCAATACGCCCCTTTGTAATTCCACTGCTAGATAGAGTTTCACCTTGTAGGTAATGAGCTGCCCGACATAGGCTTCGTCAGTCGACACTTTGGCATCGATGAATAGGTTGTTCATTTGCGCTGGCTGGCTGCCCGTTTCGACCACTTTGAGTGGGATCTGCGCCGAGCTGATGCCATCAATAGTAAAGGCTGGAATGGTCAACTGGCCTTTTTGTTTTGGCGCGAGCAACACTTGCCAGCGAGTCTCTTTGACCGCATCGAAGTTCATGATCTGTGTGCTGCGACTCACGCTGGTGCGGCCAACAATAAAGTCTTTCAGTAGGGCGGATGTGTCTAGCTTGCCGGTATCGATTTCATCATCGACGCTGATGTTGAGCACAAAGTATTCGCCCTCCATCACAGGATTACGATCGACCGATGCCTCAATTTTGCTGAGTGCAAAGGCGGGATGGGCTACTCCGATGGCAAGGAGTAGCAGGATAAAAAATTGTCTGATCACCACTGTTCGTTATCCTTTGATATTTGGCCATTTTGACGGCGTTTTTGATATTCCAACTGCATTTTATTGCGAAGTAACACTTGGGGGTCTTCACTCACGCCCCTCAGCGCTCGCTGCATTTCTGCGGGAAGCGGTTCGCTATTGGTTGGCGGCGCTTCGACAGATTCACTCATAGCAGCCTCTTGTTTATCTTGCGCATTTTTCTCTGGAGCTTCTTTGGCGCCAACGCTTTGCTTTGCTTGCTCCGCTGATTTTTGCGCCTCGGCATCGGCGTTAGCCTGCGCTTGCATCTTAGCTTCATTATCCGCTGGTGAATCGTCTACAGGCTCATTTTCCTTTGCATCCTGCTCGGCATTTTGCTGCTTGGCTTGTTGATCCTGTTGCGCTTTATCTTGATCTTGCTGAGCTTCATCCTGCTTGTCCTGAGCCTTGCCATTTTGCTTATCTTGCTCAGACTGTTGCTCATCCGCTTTTTGCTGCTCAGGGCTTTGATCAGAGCTTTGCTCAGGATTGGCATTGTCCTGTTGATCCTGAGACTCTTGTCCCGCTTGATCTTGCTTATCTTTTTGAGCGCTATCTTGGTCAGATTGCTGTTTATCCTGCGACTGTTGATTACCGGATTGTTGGTCGCCAGACTGTTGGTCACCTGAATTGGAATCTCCGGACTGCTGATCGCCTTGTTGATCTTGGTTTTTATCCTGTTGATCGTTTTTACCTTGCTGCTCTTTCAATTGCTTTTCAGCCAGTTCAAGGTTGGCCTTTGCCGCAGGAAAATCGGCTTGTTTTTCAAGTGCAGCTTGATAGCGCTCCTTTGCCTTATCGGGTTTACCGAGTTGCATTAGCGCATTGCCTTGATTGTAGAGGCCTTGGGCTGAGCTATCTTGCTCGAAGGTTTTCAGCGCTTGCTCATAATCACCGGCCTTATATTGGGCGCTGCCACGCCATTGGGGTGACTCAAACTGCTTAGCGGCGTTGGCATAATCTTGGGATTGATAGGCCTGCATCGCTTGCTGATCTGTCGTTTTCCACACATTGTCCCAGGCATTGTCCCACACACTGGCATGGGCAGGCTGAGGCGCGGCCGCGAGCAGTAAGCCGCCAATGAGAGTGGCAAATCCAACGCTTGCCACGATTCCTTGCCTAAAGCTGAAAAGGGCGGGCAGCAGTAATAGCAGGGCGAGATAAGGGCCAAGATCCTGCCAGGTTTCACCGTCAAGATCTGTGGCTTTGGCATCGCCCGTATCACTTAACCAATGTTGTAATTGGACCAGATCATTGCCGTCGGTGCGATTTTGGATTAACACGCCTTTATTATCCGCTGCCAGTTTTTGCAGCAGGCCAAAGTCAGTGCTGGCCACAACGACTTCGTTGCTGCTGTCGCGCTGCAATTGTCCATCGGGTAGACGAATTGGCGCGCCTTGGCTGGTACCAAAAGCGACGACCGCAAGACGATATTGCGTGCCACTTAATGCCGAGTTAGCGTCATCAAATTGGGCTGCGGTTATGCCATCTGTCATCAGGATAATATCACCGCGAATATGCCCACCCTGAGCCAGTAGCGTTTTAGCTTGGGTTAAACCTGCCGCTAAGTTTGAGCCACGAACGGGCATGATTTCAGGGCTTAAGGTCGGCAATAAATTGAGTAGCGTGCCGGTATCGCGCGTTAACGGGCTGATAGTAAAGGCATCGCCGGCAAAGGCGACTAAACCTGTTTCACCTTCTTTAAGATTACGCAGCAGATCCGTAGCCCTAAATTTAGCTTGGGTTAAACGGTTCGGCGCCAGATCGGTAGCGAACATAGACACAGACATGTCCATCACAAGTACGCGGCCTTGCTCGGCGGCAAACACAGGTAAGGACTGTTTATTAACGGCAGGTCCGGCGAGCGCAAAAGTCGCAATCAGCCAAGTGAAAGCTAATAAATGCAAAGGACGGCGGGATTTCTTGCTGCCTTGGGTGACCAATATTTTGGCTAAGTGCGGCGCAATATAACGATTCCACGCACTGTGGTTTTCGTGTTGTCGCCATAAACCCAACAACACTAAAGCCAGTGGCAGCAGGGCGAGTAGCCATTCTGGGCGAATAAAATGTAGGCTCATTATCTAATGTTCCCCTGTGAAGTGGTTGCGACAGAGGGTTTAACGCGGCGCGCTGCAAAGAATGGTAATTGACCTAAGGCAATCCACAGGCTCGTCAGTAACGCCAGTGCCAGCGGCCAATAGAACAAATCTGCCTGCGGACGATAGCTTAACTGATCGCGACTTACAGGTTCGAGTTTATCGATTTCTTGGTAAATCTGGTCGAGCTCTTGGCTGTTGCGGGCGCGGAAATAACGGCCGTGGGTGACGTCGGCGATATGCTTAAGCTGGTTTTCATCCAGATCCATCGAGGGATTAACCCGCTCGCGGCCAAAGAGTGTGCGGCGCTCCATCACATCGGCACCGACACCGACAGTGTAAATGGTAACTTTACGATTAGCGGCAATTTGTGCCGCCTGCTCTGGCTCAATATTGCCCGCGTTGTTAGAGCCGTCGGTCAATAAAATCAACACTCTGTTACTCTCGTCCATTTTATCGAAACGTTTTACCGCCAGCCCTATGGCTTCACCTATGGCGGTTTGTTTACCGACTAAGCCGATTTGTGCTTCTTTTAAAAATTGCGCTACTGAACGTCTATCTTGGGTGAGCGGCGCCTGCAAATAGGCGTGATCGGCAAAGAGAATTAAACCGATACGGTCGCCTTTGCGGCGCTCGATAAAGTCACTGACGACGTGTTGGATTAAGGTGAAACGGTCGACGGTTTTGCCATTTACCACCATGTCTTCAATCTGCATACTGCCGGATAAATCCACCGCCATCATCAGATCGCGGCCTTGGCTTGGCAGTTCGATCGGTTCGCCAAGCCATTGCGGACGAGCAATAGCGAGCAGTAGCAGGCACCACATCAGCCAGTAGCGTTTGCGACTCTGGCGCGTGTTGGCCGCTAAGCTTTGTTTACCTGTTTGGCTTATTCCGGGGAGTTGCAGCCGGCCACCATCCACTTGTACGGTTTGTTGGCGCCAAAAAATCAAAGGTAAAGGCAGTAATATCAATAGCCAAGGCCATGCAATTGTTAACATTGTGCCTCCGGTTGTTTGGTGTCAGCTGGCTCGATTGACGCTTGGCTTTTAGCTTGAGCGTCGCCACTAGCTTGAACGTAGCCCTTAGCTTGAACAAGAGTCTGCTCAGGCGCACTCAGTTTTACTTTCGATGCCAACCAAGCTTGTGCGAGTTCATGTAATTCATTGGCTTCAGCTAAGGTCAACGGCGTTGGCTGGTGACGTTTGGCCAACAAGTGGCCGATACGTTGGCGTTTAGGCGCGGGTAAATAGCTGTCTAGCCACGTCGCCCAAGCTTCACCATCTAAGGAGGCTATTGCTTCTCTGCTGAGGTAACTCATGGCGGTTCGCTTTAATAGGCTATTAACGTCACAGACATAGGACGGCGCTTGTCTATCAAGCTGACTGAGTAACTGTTTCGCGGCTTTTTTCGGCGCGAAGTCACGGGCGCGTTTTCTTAGCCAGATAACTAAGAGTGTGATGAGAGCAATCACTAGCCCGAGGACTAGCCAATAACCGATTGCCCAAGGCCAAGCGCCGATTGGATCGGGATGAATGATATCCTGCAGATCCGCCAGCGCTGGGTTTGGCGCTGTAGCCATAGAGACTGCAGCCTGTGGATTTGCTATCACTGGTGTCACTATTTCTGAATTCACTGTTGCTGGATCCATAGTTAACGCAATAATTCCAATTGATGGGCTAGGGGAGCACCCGCATCGATGAGCTGAGCGCGCACGCGCAGTTGCTGCATCATGGCGATAAAGTCCCTTTGCTGACGCAGCTGAATGTCGAGCCATGCCTGATAACTGTGGCGGGTGAGGACTAAGTCCTCATCCCCATCACGTACCGGCAAACTAAAGTTGTGCGGTAACGGCAGTGTCCCTTGGCGCAGGGGATCGGTAATCAGGTAGGCGCCCACATCGCAATGACGTTTAAGCTCGGTTAACGGTGCGATACATTGGGGGCTAAAATGGCTGCCATCTGTCACTATCCACACCAAGGAGCCGGGTTTGGCGATGCGTTGTAATCGCTGACAAGCGCGCAGGATATGATCAGGATCGCGCTGGCCGCTGCCAACATGATTGAGTTGATTCTTATGCACACGGCGCAGGCCTGAGATCAATTGCAATATGCCCTGACGACGGCTGCGGGGTTTAAGCTCTAGATGCTCAGACTCGCACGCGATCAAGGCGCCGAGTCTATCGCCATGGTTAATGGCATTCCAACCTAAGGTGGTCGCTAGGTGTCCTGCTTGCACCGATTGCAGTAATAAACTGGAGCCAAAATAGAGACTTTGGCTTAAGTCGATTAACAACAGAATAGGGCGCTCACGTTCTTCGACAAATAACTTAGTGTGGGTTTTGCCCGTGCGAGCGGTGACGCGCCAATCAATGGTGCGCACATCGTCGCCCTGTTGATAGTGGCGCACCTCGGCAAACTCCATCCCGCGGCCTTTGATTAAGCTGCTGCGATGGCCCGCTAAGTTAGCGCGGGCACGGCTGTAACGCTCCGGCATAGCGCGGGCGATATTTTGGCACGCCAGCAGCTCTTGCTCGGTTAAATGCAAGCCATCGGCAAACAGCGGCAAGCCATCGGCCGAGGCTGAGAGTCGCGCAGTGTCACTCATCTTATTTCACCTTTATCTTCACCGTTAAGGTACTGCTACTTGACTCAAGATGTGATTGATCACCTGATCGCGGCTGACGCCTTCGGCTTGTGCCTGATAGCTGAGTAATAATCTGTGTCTTAACACATTCGGTGCAACGGCTTGAATGTCTTCCGGTGAAACAAAGTCTCGCTCGTGCAGCCAAGCGCGGGCGCGGGCGCAGCGTTCTAACGAAATAGTGGCGCGTGGGCTGACACCGTACTCAAGCCATTTCGCTAAGTCTTCGCTGTAACGTAAAGGTTCGCGGGTCGCCATCACAATTTCGACTATGTATTTTTCGAGTGGCTCGGCGAGATAGATTTCCATGGCTTCGTCACGGGCGGCAAACACATCGGCCTGAGCAATCGGCTCAGTCGTCGGCAATTCGTGGGTGAGTGCTTCTTTACGGGATTGGCGCAGAATTTCGATTTCAGTCTCGCCGCTCGGGTAATCAAGATTCAAGTGCATTAAAAAACGGTCCAGCTGTGCTTCGGGCAGGGGATAAGTGCCTTCGTTTTCTAATGGATTTTGGGTTGCCATCACTAAAAACAGCGGTGGCAGCTTATAACTGTGCTTACCAACTGTGACTTGACCTTCGGCCATGGCTTCTAATAAGGCCGATTGTACCTTGGCGGGGGCGCGGTTAATTTCGTCCGCCAAGATCAAATTGTGGAAAATCGGTCCGGCTTCAAACTCGAAGGTGCCGGTTTGCGAGCGATAAATATCTGTGCCGGTTAAGTCGGCAGGCAGCAGATCTGGGGTAAATTGAATGCGGTGGAAATCGCCCTCAACCCCGTCACATAAGGCTTTCACCGCACGGGTCTTGGCCAGTCCCGGTGGACCTTCAACTAATAAGTGGCCATTGGCAATTAAGGCAATGAGCAGATTTTCGGTCAATACTGGCTGCCCTAAAACAACCTTATTTAGGTAAGTGCGTAATGCATGGAAGCGACTCAAAGGCATGATGCTACTCGTTTTATTATGTTGAAAATGCGTGTGTGGGCTATAGACAACAGCTATGGTAAAGAATTCCCTTAGGGTTTGGCTAGTGTTAAAAAAACAAACAGGTGTTTAAAACTTGCTGACAAGAAGTTAGAATCAAATCACACTTTAATGGTCAGACCTGTTATTGGGCGTTTTTCGCCGTAAAACAATGGGTCAAACACGGAAATAGCTAGCGCCGCCTGAAATCTCTCAGCGATTGCGCACATAAAGAGGGTGACAAATGAGTGATAGACAACAGGTTACGAACGCCAAGGGCGAGCGTATCGCAATTGTAGCGGGTTTAAGAACGCCATTTGCAAAGCAAGCCACGGCATTCCACGGTGTATCGGCGCTCGATATGGGCAAAATGGTGGTCAATGAGTTATTGGCGCGCTCTGAACTGGACCCTAAGCTGATTGAGCAGCTGGTCTATGGACAAGTGGTGCAAATGCCCGCTGCACCTAACATCGCCCGTGAAATCGTACTCGGTACTGGCATGAATGTGTCGACCGATGCCTATAGTGTCACTCGCGCCTGTGCGACTAGCTTTCAATCTGCCGTAAACGTGGCCGAATCTATCATGACGGGCAATATCGAAATCGGTATTGCGGGCGGCGCCGACTCTTCATCTGTCTTGCCTATCGGCGTGTCGAAAAAATTAGCCCATGCGTTAGTCGATCTGAATAAAGCCCGTAGCTTTGGGCAAAAACTACAAATTTTCCGTCGTTTAGGCATTAAAGATTTATTACCTGTACCGCCTGCGGTTGCCGAGTACTCAACGGGCTTGTCTATGGGACAAACCGCTGAGCAAATGGCAAAAACCTACAATATTAGCCGCGCCGATCAAGATGCTTTAGCGCACCGCTCGCACACCTTAGCGAGTGAAACTTGGGCTTCGGGCCATCTTCGTGACGAAGTGATGGTTGCCCATGTGCCACCGTATAAACAGTTTATCGATCGCGATAACAATATCCGCGAAAACTCGGTACTGGAGTCATACGCTAAGCTGCGTCCTGCATTCGATAAACAGCATGGTACTGTGACGGCGGCCAACAGTACGCCACTGACTGACGGTGCCTCAGCGATTATCCTGATGAGCGAAGGTCGAGCTAAAGCCTTAGGTTATCAACCAATTGGTTACATTAAGAGCTATGCCTTTAGCGCCATAGATGTGTGGCAAGACATGCTGATGGGACCCTCTTACGCGACGCCACTGGCGCTGAAACGTGCTGGAATGGAACTAGAAGATCTTACCCTGATTGAAATGCATGAAGCCTTTGCGGCGCAGACATTAGCGAACATGCAGATGTTTGCTTCGAAAAAATTTGCCGAAGAAAAACTCGGTCGTAACCGCGCGATTGGTGAAATCGACATGAGCAAGTTTAACGTGCTCGGCGGCTCGCTTGCCTACGGCCATCCTTTTGCTGCAACGGGAACCCGTTTGATCACGCAAGTGTGTCGTGAGCTTAAGCGCCGTGGTGGTGGAACTGGCCTAACAACGGCCTGTGCGGCTGGTGGTTTGGGCGTGGCAATGATAGTGGAAGTGGAGTAATCGGCATGGAAAAGACCTTTAATTTAACCCGCCGCGACGGCATTGCTATTTTGACTATGGATGTTCCTGGCGAAACCATGAACACCCTAAAAGCGCAGTTTGGCCCTGAAATCAGTGAGATTCTGGCCGAGATCAAAAGTGATTCGAGCATTCGCGGTTTAGTGCTGATCTCAGGCAAAAAAGACTCTTTTGTCGCGGGCGCAGATATTTCTATGCTCGATGCCTGTAAAACGGCGAGCGATGCCAAAGCCTTATCCCAACAAGGTCATGTAGTTTTCAATGAGCTAGAAGCCTTAACTATTCCTGTGGTTGCGGCAATCCATGGCGCCTGTTTAGGCGGTGGTTTAGAGTTAGCCTTAGCCTGTCATCAAAGGGTATGTAGCGATGATGGCAAGACTATGCTCGGCGTTCCGGAAGTCCAACTTGGCTTATTGCCAGGCGGCGGCGGGACTCAACGTTTGCCACGTTTAGTCGGCATTACGACGGCCTTAGATATGATGTTGACCGGTAAACAAATCCGCCCTAAACAAGCCTTGAAAATGGGCTTAGTGAATGATGTTGTGCCGCAGACGATTCTGTTACAAACCGCAGTTGAGATGGCGCTTGCGGGTAAACGAGTTCCTAAGCCTGTTAAAAAGTCACTCGTTAATCAAGTGCTTGAAGGCACGAGCTTTGGCCGTAATATTATTTTCGATCAAGCGACTAAACAGGTCGAAAAGAAAACCCAAGGTAATTATCCTGCGCCTGCCAAGATCATTGACTGCGTGCGTCAAGGGATTGCTAAGGGCATGCAAAAAGGGCTAGAAGTCGAAGCCGGTCATTTTGCCGAATTAGTGGTATCGAAAGAATCTGAAGCGCTGCGCAGTATTTTCTTCGCGACCACAGAAATGAAGAAAGAAACAGGCGCTGAAGGTGCTAGCCCGCGTAAAGTGAAAAAAGCGGTGATCTTAGGTGGCGGTTTAATGGGGGGCGGTATCGCATCTGTCACAACAACCAAGGCCAAAATCCCCGTTCGCGTCAAAGACATCAGCGAAAAAGGTTTAAGCAATGCATTGGCCTACGCCTACAAGTTGTTGGATAAAGGGGTTAAGCGCCGCCATATGACGCCTGCTGCCCGTGACAATTTAATGGCACTGATGACCACAACGACTGAATATAAAGGCGTTAAAGATGCCGATATCGTTGTGGAAGCGGTATTTGAAGACCTAGCGCTTAAGCATCAAATGGTGAAAGACATCGAGCGTGAGTGTGGTGAGCACACCATTTTTGCGTCAAACACCTCATCTTTGCCTATTAGCCAAATCGCTGAAGCGGCAACGCGTCCAGAGAACGTGATAGGTCTGCATTATTTCTCGCCAGTAGAAAAAATGCCGCTGGTGGAAGTGATTGCCCATGCTAAAACGTCACCAGAAACCATTGCGACCACGGTCGCATTTGCCCGTAAGCAAGGTAAAACACCGATAGTGGTACAAGACGGCGCGGGTTTCTACGTGAACCGTATTCTTGCGCTCTACATGAATGAGGCCGCGCAATTATTACTTGAAGGCCAAAGTGTTGAACATCTGGATAAAGCCTTAGTGAAGTTTGGTTTCCCTGTGGGCCCCATTACTTTACTCGACGAAGTGGGTATCGACGTGGGCGCTAAGATTTCACCAATCCTCGAAAAAGAATTGGGTGAACGTTTTAAAGCGCCAGCGGCTTTTGACAAGCTTTTGGGTGACGATCGTAAAGGCCGTAAAAATGGTAAAGGCTTCTATCAATACGGCGCATCGAGCAAGAAAGCTAAAGCTGTCGATGAGAGTGTTTATGGCGTGTTAGGCATTAAGCCTGGCACCAATAAAGACGCAAAAGCGGTTGCCGAGCGTTGTGTCGTACAAATGCTCAACGAAGCGGTGCGTTGTTTAGAAGATGGTATTATCGCATCACCAAGAGATGGTGATATTGGCGCCATTTTCGGTATTGGCTTCCCACCATTCCTCGGTGGACCATTCCACTATATTGACACTTTGGGCGCCGCGAACTTAGTGAAGATCCTTGAAAGTTATCAAAGTCAATTCGGTAACAGATTCGAACCTTGTGAGCGCTTAAAAACCATGGCTCAAGAAAACGCGCACTTTTTCTAAGTTTCAGTGAATCTAAGTCACAGTTAATCTAGGTCTTAGTCAATCAGGGTTGAACAAAAAAACGGCAGATTATTGCCGTTTTTTTTATTGCCATAAGGCATGTTTTTGCCTAAAAAATGTTCATAACTTAGATGTGGATCTTGTATAATCCGAGCCCTTGCTCGAGAGTGCAGTGCTCAGTGCTCAGTGCTCAGTGCTCAGTGCTCAGTGCTCAGTGCTCATTGCTCAGTGCTCAGTGCTCAGTACTGAGAGCGTAGCGATGAATGAGTGCTGCTCGTTTCTGCACTGTGCGGAGTACATTTATCCTGCTGTTAAAACGGCGTATTTAACATGTGCATCAGTCAGTAAGACTACGCGAGGAGCATCCGCATTTTGATGGGGATTAATTTCCCTATATTTATGATTTTTGTTATTTTTTAAAGAGGTGGTTTGTGGCTTTGCTGGTTATCTTTATCGCATTAATCTCGGCTTGGTACTTCGGCTTAGCTGCATTTACCGCAGGCCTTTGTGTTATGCATTGGGTATTACTGGGTTTTGTGCTCGGGCCTCTGGCTTATCCGCTCTTTACGACACACCGCCATTTAGCTTTGAGGAAAATCCGTTGTAGTGGGGAAGGGATATTAAATAGCTAATCTATCAATATGTAATGTCCTATCTTTTCACACTTTTCATATTCATATAAAACTAAAGGGAGCTAGTGCTCCCTTTATTGTTTATAGCCTAATTTTCTATAACAAAGCATGAGTCAGACTCATGGCTACAGGACTTAAATTAGTTCCACCAACCTTTCGCAGAAATCACTTCAAGGTGGTTTAAGCCTTCTGGTAACTTAACTTTTTTACGCGCTGGCTTGGATAAACCGAGTGCTTTTTTGATTGAATTTAGCATAGTCACTCTCCCTAACCTGATTAATGTTATGCAACTTCAGAGTTAATGAACTTAACGCA
>NZ_JAUOER010000020.1:0-97943 GCF_031932025.1 Shewanella sp. SP2S2-4 | reverse complement strand
ATGCCGATTGAAGTGATCCATGCATTTGGTTATCTCAAAAAGGCCGCCGCCATTACCAATCAACAACTTGGCACTTTGACTCAAGCTAAAGCCCAACTGATTGCCCAAGTGTGCGATGAGCTGATTGCGGGCGAACTCGATACGCAATTTCCCTTGGTTATTTGGCAAACGGGCTCGGGCACGCAAACTAATATGAACGTCAATGAAGTCATTGCCTATCGCGGCCATGTGCTCTCGGGTGGGCAACTCACCGATGCAGTTAAATGTTTGCACCCCAATGACGATGTAAATCGCTCGCAATCTTCCAACGATACTTTTCCCACCGCCATGCACATTGCTGCCTATCGTCAAGCCGTTGAGCTGGTTTTGCCCTGCATGAAGTCACTACAGCAGAGCTTGCAGGATAAGGCCGAGAAGTTTGCGCACCTAGTTAAAATAGGCCGCACGCATTTTATGGATGCGACACCGTTAACCTTAGGCCAAGAGTTTTCGGGTTACGCCGCGCAATTAAGTCATGCCCTCGAAGGCATTGAGCACAGTCTCAAGCGGGTGGCCGAGTTAGCCTTAGGTGCGACCGCCGTGGGCACTGGGCTGAATACGCATAAGGATTACGCCGTTAAGGTGGCGGACAATATCGCAAAACTCACGGGTTTGCCCTTAGTGACGGCGCCGAATAAGTTTGCCGCCCTTGCTGCCCACGATGAATTAGTCGCCCTGTCGGCGGCCTATAAAGTTGCGGCGGTCAGTTTAATGAAGATCGCAAATGATATTAGGATGTTAGGTTCTGGACCGCGCTGCGGCATCGCTGAGTTATTGCTGCCTGAAAATGAACCGGGTTCGTCGATTATGCCGGGCAAAGTCAACCCGACTCAGGTTGAGGCCATGACTATGGTGTGCGCGCAAATCATGGGCAATGATGTCGCCGTTAGCATTGGCGGCAGCAATGGTCAGTTTGAGCTCAATGTGTTTAAGCCGATGATCATCGCCAATGTGCTGCAATCGGGGCGCTTATTGGGGGATGCTTGTCAGTCGTTTAATGACCATTGCGTGGTCGGCATAGTGGCAAATGAACCTCAGATTGCTAAGCATGTGGAAAACTCACTCATGCTAGTGACAGCGCTGAATCAACATATCGGTTATGAAAAGGCCGCTAAGATCGCCAAAAAAGCCCATAGCGAACACAAGACGCTGCGCCAAGCGGCATTAGAACTTGAGTTTGTCACGGCAGAAGAGTTCGAGCTTTGGGTCGATGCCAATAAGATGTTGGGGCCAGATGTCTAGTGAAGGTAAAAAGCAGGGCGGGCTTCGCCCTGCTAGGACGCTGCAAAGAGCGCAGCTGCTAGAATCTAGAATCTAGAATCTAGAATCTAGAACCTAGAACCTAGAACCTATCTTAGTCTTGGGTGTCAGCGTCGACTACTTCAGCCCATAGATCGTGTTCATCTGAATGGGTGATGCGGGCACGAACTAACATACCAGGTTCCAGCTCAGTTTCACCATTGATAAACACCATACCGTCGATTTCAGGTGCATCGGCGAAGCTGCGGCCAATGGCGCCTTCTTCGTCTACATCGTCAATCAGAATGTCTAAGGTACGGCCAACGAAACGGGCTAAACGTTCGGCGCTGATCTCGGCTTGGACTTCCATAAATCTGTGGTATCTGTCTTCTTTAACATCTTCGCTGATAAGCTCGGCGATGGTGTTGGCGACAGCGCCATCCACTTCTGAATACTTAAAGCAACCGACGCGATCAAGACGTGCTTCTTTTAAGAAATCGAGCAGGATTTGGAAATCCTCTTCGGTTTCACCTGGGAAGCCGACGATGAAGGTCGAGCGGATCACTAGATCGGGACAAATTTCACGCCAGCGTTGAATCGCTTCTAACTGACGGTCAACACGGCCTGGGCGTTTCATCATCTTCAGGATACGTGGGCTTGCATGCTGCATTGGAATATCCAGATACGGCAGGATTAAACCTTCGGCCATCAGCGGGATCAGATCGTCAACCCATGGGTATGGATAGATGTAATGCAGACGCACCCAAGCGCCCATTTTACCCAGTTGGCGCGCTAGGCTAGTAATGTCTTGCTTGACTGGCATACCGTTCCAAAAATCGGTACGACCGCCTTTGTCTTTGCCGTAGGCCGAGGTATCTTGGCTCACGACTAGAATTTCTTGTACGCCTGATTCAACTAGACGCTTGGCTTCATCTAAGATGCTGCCCGCTGGGCGGCTGTCGAGATCGCCACGTAGTGAAGGAATTATGCAGAAAGTGCAACGGTTGTCGCAACCTTCTGAAATCTTCAAATAAGCGTAATGCTTAGGCGTTAACTTAACCCCAGTTTGTGGGATTAACGAGGTGAAAGGGTTGTGCTCTGGCTTAGGCACGTACTTGTGAACATGCTTCAACACCGCTTCGTAGCTGTGTGGGCCAGTGATTTCTAACACATCTGGGTGCACTTCGCGGATTTGGTTTTCTTTAGCGCCAAGGCAGCCAGTGACGATCACTTTGCCGTTTTCTTCTAAGGCTTCACGCACAGCATCCAGAGATTCTTCAACCGCAGCATCGATAAAGCCGCAGGTATTGACGATAACTAAGTCGGCATTGTCGTAGCTGTTAGTGACTTCGTAGCCGTCGATGCGTAACTGAGTCAGAATACGCTCTGAATCCACGAGGTTTTTTGGGCAGCCCAAAGACACGAAACCGATGCGATTCCCAGTGGTAACAGCATTAGTGCTTGCTGCTTCTAATGTTTTTACTGGGATATCAAGCGTGGTCGTTTGCTTGGGTTTAAAAGTTTCAACTGTCATGGTTTCTCGCTGAGGTTAGAGCAGCCTTAAAAAAGATGGCGGATTATACCTGAAGTGGTTAAAAGGTACAGTAGCTTTGGCTGAAAAGTGTACAACTGGGGCGCTGAATATGCCAGTTAACCCTAAGGCCTATTTTGGGTGTGGATATAGAGATATCCGCTAGAGATCCGCAGTCGAACTCATAGGGGTAAAAAGAGCTAAATATTTTTCAGAAAAATTAACCCTTTTTAAAATCCGCCGCGTTTATAGGGAGCAAGAGACAGTTTGTTGATGCTGTTACATATTGGTACAGGTATTGGCACTTTTTACTGATAGCCTAAGCGCTAAATAAGCGACACAGTCGTGTTAGCCGTCTCGTTTTGAATATGCGTTCTATTTGAAGTGGTTTAGCTATAAGCACATTATTTTGGAGTAAGTTATGAAAAATTCTCTTTTAGCGGTATTGGTAGCGGGTGGCCTTTTTTCGAGTACGTTTATGGCGCCAGCAGTACTCGCCGCTGAGGTCGATTTTCCCCACATTGAAACCATGGGTGTGAGCCAAATCCAAGTCGAGCCCGATATGGCGGATGTGAATGTGGAAGTGGCCGTGACCGAAAAAACCGCTAAAGCCGCCAAGGATAATTCCGATGCCGCCGTGGCTAAGTTTATCGCCCGTCTCACCGCAGCGGGAGTGACTAAAGACCAGATCCAGAGCGCGAATTTAAATCTTCAACCGCAATACGTGTATGTGCAGGATAAGGCGCCAGAGCTGACGGGTTACACCGCCAGTCGTCAAATTACCGTGACGGTAACAGACTTAAGCCGCTTAAATGCAATCTTAGATTCGGCTTTGGAAGAGGGCATGAATCGGGTGAATAACATCGCCCTTAAATCGAGCAAAGAAGCGGAATATGTCGCCAAGGCACGCCAAGCTGCAATTGTGGATGCCAAACAAAAAGCCGAGTCTTTGGCTAAAGGCTTTGGTGAAAATCTCGGTAAGATCTGGCAGATCCGTTATTACGATCAACGCCCTGTGCAACCTGTCATGTTACGCATGAGCGCTAAAGCCGATGCCATGGGCGCCGCCGAGAGCTATCAGTACGGCCAAGTGAGCATAGAAGATAGAGTTGAAGTGATTTATAAACTGAAGTAAATCAGTCAGAGGCATATAGTGATGGATGAAGCTCCTATTGGGATTCATCCATTTTTTTATGCCGTTTACAATCGTTTTATATTTTTGGAAATAGCATTCTTCACTCTATATGTGATGGATTTTATTAGGATGATGAACAGTAAAAACTGGCAAATTTAACCATTTATCCTCACACTAGTAAGGTGATGTTTAGGAGGCCGTTTATGGATTTTCCCGCTCAAATAAAGCAACAAACTTGCATGGATTGCTTAAGTGGTAAGTCATTAGGATTTGAAATTCGAATGGCATTTCAACCTATCATTCATTGGCCTAGTCGTGAGAACCACGGGTATGAGGCACTTGTCCGTGGGCCCAATGGAGAGGGCGCTGGATGGGTGTTTGAGCGGATTAACGAAAGCAACAAATACTATTTCGATCAGGCCTGCCGAGTTAAAGCGATAGAAACCGCCTCCAAACTGGGACTCGATAAGATGCTCAGTATCAACTTTTTACCTAACGCCGTATATAACCCTGAGACCTGTATCCGCGCGACGATTGAAGCCGCCGACATGTATGGGTTTGATATCCACAAAATTATGTTTGAAGTGACAGAGGGTGAGCAAATTGTCGATCGGGCGAAATTAGTCCGCATCTTCGAGAGTTATGCTAAGCGTGGTTTTATCACCGCAATCGATGATTTTGGCAGTGGTTTTGCTGATTTAAGTTGGTTGGATGCCCTGCGCCCTCAAGTATTAAAACTCGATATGACCTTGATCCGTGATATCGATGCCGATAAAGAAAAACAGCTGGCGGTGGATGAAATACTGCGTATTTGCCTAGAGCTTAATACCAGAGTTTTGGCCGAAGGGGTTGAAACCGAAGGTGAACTGAATTATCTCGCGGCTATAGGGATTGAGTATTTTCAGGGTTATTACTTTGCTAAACCTAAGCTCGAATATTTAACTACCTATGAAGAGCTGAACTTTCATGCACCATAGTCGTGCTCGTTCGACGTCTTAAACTATCTGGTTATTCTTCTGCTTTGTGTGTTTGCCATCGAATCTAAAATGGCGATATCGACACATCTGACTAAGCTTACTCTGACTCAAACAAAGGAGGTGTTATGAAACAATTTACAGCTTTAACCCTATTAGTATCTTGTTCCTTACTGCTAGCTAGCCCAGTATTTGCCCACGGTGAAATCGGTGAACCCTCGGATGGCGCCAAGGGAATGGCGGGTGCCATGGGCACCATAGAATTTAAACCCTCAGATTGGCAAGAGAATAAACAGAGCTGGTGGAAGGACAGTGATGGTGTTGCGCCCGGTGTTGCCGGTTGCCATGTCGGTACCGATGCACAAGGTGTGCCTAATGGCAGAGTGTTTGGTGAGGCGTGTTTGCCCGATGGCCTGTTAGTCGAATCTAACCCCGGCAAAGATGTAATACACGGTCACAGTGACGACTTAGGTCATCCTGATACCTTTGACTGTAATGCTTGGTGTGTTGGCGAAGGTAAAACTGCGGGTATGTGTGAAGTGGCCGCTGCGCCACCTTGCGAGCAATCCGCGAGATGTGCCTGCAAGTAGTTAATTGTGAGTGTGAGCTCGATGTGTGTTGTGAGTTCACTGCGATTTCATTTCTTTAGCTAACATATTCTTCTATCTGCGATTATCGCGCTTAGCGGCTCTCCTATCCAACATACTTATTTGAATCCTTGAGTGTACAATTGGCCGCTTTAGCTTTAGCCGTACTGAGCTGCGGGGCAATTGTTTGTTTATGATATCGGCTAACTGATATATCATGCGCCACCTAAAATTGCCCTTGTTACCTATTCGCTACTATGTCTTCCAACGCGCTCTATACCGATTTATCCGGCTATTACGATTTAATGTGTTCTGATATTAACTACCAGCAACAGAGTGCGAGCATTCATCGTCTGCATCAGTTCCTTGGCAATAACGGTAAACAACACCTTGATTTAGCTTGTGGTACGGGTCCGCATGTGCGGCATTTTATCGATCTTGGTTATCAATGCAGTGGCCTCGATATCAATCAGCCAATGCTTGACATGGCCATGCGCCGTTGTCCCGAAGCCCAGTTTAACCTCCAAGATATGACAGCTTTTTATTTAGAAGAGCGCGTCGACTTGATTACCTGTTTTTTATATTCCATCCATTACAGTGCTTGTATCGAACGGCTTAAAAGCTGTATCGCCAGCGTGCACAGTGCGCTCAATGACGGCGGACTGTTTTGTTTTAATACTGTCGATAAACACAGAATTGATAACACTACCTCGGTTAAGCATTTTGCCGAGTTTGATGGTAGTCATTTCGCCTTCGAATCCGGCTGGCATTACAGTGGTCAAGGCGAGAAACAGTCCTTAAAGTTGAGTATTGCCAAAAGCAGTCTGCCGTTTACTGAGGTGTCAGCTTCGCCTTTACCAGTCTCTGACATGAAAGGTTTAGGCTCGCTGGAAGCGGGGTTGCAGGCCGCAGGTTTGCAGGAAGTTGGCTTACAAGAACTACACAGCATTGAGCAATGGCAAGATCAACATGCCATGGTCGCGACGAGCTTCACAGAACTGCGGGAACTGTTAGCCCCCTATTTTGAAGTGCATGTTTTCGAACATGATTATGAAAGAATCGTCCCGTGGGATTTAGCATCCGGCAACGCGCTGTTTGTCTGCGTGAAGATTTGACCTTCTGTTGAAGGTTGGGCAACTCAAATGACTCTTCGCAACGTGGAAGGGCAAGGGCGATTCATTGGGTTTAAGTAAGGTTTGTTAGCCCTTAAAACAAAATGAGTCTTGGGTGCTCTGTCTTTTCAATTCTCTTTTCATACTTTTGTGATGATGGCTGGCGGCTGATTTCGTGCTTCAATGTACGGTAAAGCGAAAGCTATTGTTGATGGAATGACTGGCAGCATGGAGAGTTGATATGAAGCAACTAGCAGAAAACCTGTGGATCTTTGATGGTGAGGCCGTACCATTTTTTACCTTGCCCTATACCACTCGGATGACAGTGATCCGCTTAAATAATGGTGCTTTGTGGGTGCATAGCCCAATTAAACTCACCTCTGAACTTCAAGCACTGGTCGAGGCGTTAGGCGAAGTTCGTTATCTTATTGCGCCTAACCACTTGCACCACCTATTTTTAAAGGACTGGCAGCAACGTTATCCACAGGCCCAAAGCTTTGGCACCTCGGAAGTTCAAACAAAGCGGCCAGATCTCCATTTTGATGGCCTGTTCACCGCTCAATTTCATGCCATGTGGGCGGCTGATATTGACCAACTTTTATTTACGGGCTCTCATTTTATGCAGGAATGTGTGTTCTTTCATAAAGCATCGCGTACTTTGATTGTGACGGACCTTATCGAAAACTTTTCACCCGAATCTTTTAATGCCTTACAGCGATTATTGGCTCGCGGAGCGGGAATACTCGCTCCAAACGGTAAAATGCCCTTAGATTGGCGCTTAAGTTTTATGTTTGCTAAGACACAAGCGCGCAGTCATATTGATAAAATATTAGCTTGGGAGCCCAAAGCCATCATCATGGCCCATGGTCTTATTATCGAGAATGATGCAACGGCATTTTTGGAAAAATCATTTTCTTGGGTAAATAGGGAAGGATAATATTATTATTTTTGCCTCAATATCATTTTAGCGTTTAAACCGCTATACATTATCAGCGAATAAAAGGCGAACACTTTATAGTTGAATTCAGGAGTTAACTATCTGCAATATTATTTAAAATTAACCAGAGCGACATGAATGATGACTAATTTATAAGAGGCAGTAGGTTGATGGGATGTAGCGGGCTTGTGAATTTACTCCTTATCTATGAAATAGTTACAATGCAATAGGCAATAAATACATTCGCCAGAGTGGTTGCAACTTACAGCTATTAATATATAAGTGATTTTAGCTGTTATTTTTGACGGTTTTTCTTCATTTTAAATTATCTTGGTTAAGGTATAGCATTGATAGTAATGTTTTTTATTAACTTTCTTAAATCTATTTAGCTTGAGTTCGGTAAGTCTGGCATTACTTTTGTAATGTACTTAGCGTATTTAAATAATTAACTAGGAGTACATTATGAAAAATACCATTCTTACTTTGGCCGCCATTATTTCTTTAGCCTCTGTTAGTGTTTACTCTCATGCGGAGAATATGAAAAATAATGATGTCGCAGAAAATGGCATTTATGTTGGTGCTAACTATGGTTATTTAAAAGTTGATGGTAAAGATGACTTTGATGACAATAGCGATGTTATTCAAGGGCTTGTTGGTTATCGCTTTAACCAATATTTAGCTATCGAAGGCGGATACGTCAACTTCGGTGATTATGGCAATAGCCTTTCTAATGCAGAAACAGATGGTTATACCGCTGCGCTAAAAGTCTCATATCCCATTGTAGATCGCGTTGAGTTGTACGCTAAAGGTGGGCAACTATGGTATTCCACTGATTATGATGTGTTAGGTTTTTCTGGAAATAAAGATGATGAAGGTGTGTTCGCCGGTGCCGGTGTTGCATTCAAAGTCACAGACCGATTCTTAATTAATGCCGAGTACACTTGGTATGATGCAGGAATTACCGTTGAGAATGTTAGCAACGGTGCAGATACAGACACAGACTTTAAACAAGCAAGTTTAGGTGTTGAATATCGCTTCTAATTATTCTTTTTTGATATTTATAATTTAAAAATTGATTATCTAGGTGTGACACGCTAAGTGTCACACCTTTTTTACTTTGATTTTATTTTTATTGTAAAATTTATTTGGTTTCACTTATTTTAAATAAAGATCAAAGGCGTGGGGTTTCCCCCTTGGATGCTCGATGACCGAACTCATGCACTCTTTATTAAATAAAGACCTCTATTCGTCCTGCGGCAACTCCGAGGGGAGGTGAGTTTCTGTCGCCGCGGTATTGGCGTTGCTAAACCCGAGGTGACCATATATGTCCTTCTTTGTCTGTCATTGCGGCCTTACGGCCGAGGTGAATCAAAGTCGTGGGGCTTCACCCCACACCTGACCAAAAGGGGAAAAGCGCCTGTTCCCCTTTTGGAAATCCCCCGGCGTCCCTAGCGAAGTTACATGCATTAGTTAGTGGCTTCGTGCTTATTCGAAAATCGCTAACGCTTCCGATGGTACATCCTGTACCCCGAAAGCTAGCGAGGCATCCATGCCTCGCTCACGCGACTTTCTTCAACGCCCTTCAGTAACTTCGCAGGGGATGGAGAACTCCTGATACTGAGGTGTTCGTTGTTAATCCCGAAAGAGTTATGTATGTCCCATCTTTTCCGGTAAACCATTAACGACCGATACCCCGTTGTGAAAGGTGAATTATCGATTAGCACAAATTAGTTTTAACAAAATAGGACATTGCCTTGCTAACCCCGAGGTGACCATATATGTCCCATTTTTTTCATCAGCTATAGCAGCTTTGTTCTGTTGACCAAAGTTGCCACTGGCGTTTAACAAGCTCACGCATTGGCTTATCCTCATCCACTGGGTGGATATCTAAATCCTTTAAAGTCGCATCATATAAAAACTTGCCACCATATTCCTCAGCACGCAATGCTTCAGCAAACTGTTTCTCAGCTAACGCAGTATCAGCCAGTAATGCAAGTGCATAGGCTCGGTTACCCATGATAATTCCACTTGCCTTACCTGTTTGTTTATGATTTAAAGCCGAATTAAAGTGAGTTAGTGCCTCTTTAAATGTTAACTCTGCATCAATCTTATTTTGTTTAGCTAACTCTTCCTTCCCTCGACATAACAACTTAAATCCTAAAATGTTAAATCCATCTATCAACAGCTTAATTTGCTCAGGATCTGTTGAATCCCTTAATCGATGAACAGCCTCCTTATAAGTGAAAATCGCAGCATCTTTCAGTCCAAGTTCTTCTTGTGCTAAACCTTTGTTTAGGATTACTTGGGCTAAACGCTTCAGCATTTTTGGCTCTGTTGTATCATTAAAACGATTAATGAACTCATTGAATGTATTTAAGGACTCTATATTCTGCTTTAGCTTTGCTTGCGAAATCCCTTTATTTAGCAAAGCCGAAGCCAATTGGCCGATAAGCTCCATATCTTTTGAATCACCAAAACGCTTAACCACCTCGTCATAGGTGGCAATAGCACCTACTGTATTTCCTAGCTCAATTAGTAAGTTACCCTTGTTAAGTAAAGCTACAGCCACATGCTTTCTTATTTCCAAATTTTCGGAATCGCTAAAACGTTTTACCACCTCGTCATAGGCGGTACAGGCGCTATCCTTTTTATCTAACTCAATGAGTAATTTACCTTTATTGATTAATGCCACCGCTAAGCGCTCCATTTGTCTTGGCTCCGTGGAATTCCCAAAAAGCTTAAGCGCCATATCCAATGTATCAAGCGCATCTTCGCTTCTTTTAAGTACAACTTGAAGGATACCTTTATGAACTATCGCCATTAGCACCATATTTTGCAGCAGTGTATCTTCACTAACCCTAAATCTGCGAATAATGTCATCAAAAGAGGCAATCGCGGCATCGTTTTCTTCAAGTTCCTTTTGTATATTCCCAATAGAAAACAAAGCAAATGCTATTTGTAAACTGTCTTTCTGCACAATATCTTCTGACGCATCATTACGACAAATAACCTCGGCATAATTGCCTATCGCTTCAGTGTAATGCTTCAGTCCATCTTGAATTATCGCTTTATTTAATAACGCAGTCACAACACTCTCTTTCAGCCGAGGTTCGGATGAACTACCAAAACGGCGAACTATGTCATCATATATACCTATTGCATCTATAGTTAGGCCTTGGCTGTTTGTTCTACGAGCATTATTTAACAATGCGGTGGCAACCCTCCCATTAATTTCAGGGAATTCACTAATACTAAATCTATCCACAAGTTCATTGCTTATGGATAATGCTAAATCAAGTTTGCCATCCTTTTCATGTTCTTGGGCTCTATCTAGATAAGATTGCGCAATGAGTAGATCATTATGAGATTGAAAGTTAGCTTGTAACTCTTTAATTTGCTGTTCGAACTGCTCTCTCAAATGTTCGAATCGCCCCTGTTCATCCCTTACAAGAAGTTCAGTTTCTTTTGCAATAAGAGTCTTAGCCTCTTTGCTAGCTGCGGTTTTAGCTTCATATATCGCTCTATTTTTGGCGGAAAAACCTAAAAAAATTGCTCCAATTGTGATTATCAAGCCAAAGAGACTGAGCATAACGCCCCAAATATTCACAAACGAATTGATATCAGATATTCGATTGTCATAGCTTTTTGTTTCCCTTAACTGACTATCTGCTTGTGCAGCCAACTTCTCTTTCAGCTCCATCAGTTGTAATTGCAGTTGCTGGAGCTCCTTTTCTGCCTCTTTTACATCACTACTGGTCTGAGTTTGTTGCTGAAGCAAAACCTCTAACCGAGTGCTGCGTTCTTGCAATTGCATAATTTGTTGAATTACCCAAGACTGCTCCTGACTATCAGTTTTAACACTTTGTTTTACTGCATAAACTGTAGCGGTATGAAAGCTACAAATAGCAAAGAGTATACATAGTAGGTATGGGCGAAGTGGATACAATAGCGACACGGTGTTCCTAGTTAAACTGAAGGCATCAATGGACTTTAATTTATCAGAAAATCAGATACTAGCGAATAATAAGTGATACGCCCTATCACCTTCCCGTAAATTGCTAAATTTAACGAGCTACACATTGTTAAATTTTCTAAAAGTGATGGTAGGTATCACTCTGTTTGCTTTGCATTACTCTCAAGTAACACCAAAGCCTCAGAAGTACACCTTTCCCTGCGAAGTTGCTGAATGGCGTTGAAGGAAATAGCGTGACGCAGACAGGACGTCTGCGTAGCTTTCGGGGGGAAGGGACGCCCCATCGGAAGCGTTAGCTATTTTCGAATAAGCACGAAGCTAGTACCGAATGCATGTAACTTCGCTAGGGGCGGCAAGGGAGATCCAAGAGGGAATTGCTGTTGATCCCCTCTTGGTCGGGTGTGGGGTGAAGCCCCACGACCTTGATTTTGATTTTAAAAACAGCAAACGAAGTTTGGAAAATCTACTTTTCGAAGCAAACAAAAAGGCGCCTAAGCGCCTTTCTACTCTTGGGGAAAGGGAAAACTCCTCATTCCACTATGATCTGATTACACAATCAGATCATACTCTTCCCGTAGGATCTTGATGATATCTGCCTTTGGATTCGCTGGCAGCGGGATTGGGGCGCCTGTCACTTTCTCGGCAACGCCTGTGTAAGTGCGTGACACTTGCATCATGGCCTCAAGTGGGAGGTCATTGTCGCGGGCTAGTGCTTCACGCTCTGGCATTCTGTCTTTATTAAGCAGCACATCAGGGTCTGGGAAATGATTCAGCAGGAACTGGCGGAAACCCTCTTTAGAGTTTTCTAAAATCTTGCCATCGCGGTAGGCGGCGCCGTCCCAAATACGGGATGAGTCTGGAGTGCCGACTTCATCCATGTAAATCAGTTTTGAATTGCCATCTTTGTCAGTTACATAACCGAACTCAAATTTAGTGTCGACAAACACTTGGTCAAGTTTTGCCAGCGCGGCTGAAATCACTTTAAAGCCATCTTTTAACAGCTTCTCGTACAGGTCGATATCTGCAAGCTTTTCAAAGCCAAAGGCTTGGTAATTGGCTTCGATGTCGCTGCGGCTGATGTTCACGTCATCTTGGGCGGGCACGCCTGGGATGCCGGTTAAAATGCCTTTAGTCGATGGGGTGATTAACAGCTCAGGGAGCTTTTGATCTTTTTCTAAGCCTTCTGGCAGTGTGATGCCACAGAATACTCGCTCGCCTTTTGAGTAAGCGCGCCACATTGAGCCTGTGATGTACTGGCGACAAATAGCTTCGACTTTAATAGGGCGAGCTTTTTGGACTATCCATACGAATGGGTGCGGGATATCCAAAATATGGCTGTCGGCTAGGCCGTTTTCGGCGAACAGTTTAAACCAATGGTTAGAAATCGCGTTTAATGCCGCGCCTTTACCGGGAATGCCTTTGAGGCCGCCTTCACCGTGGAAGATACAGTCGAAGGCCGAGATACGGTCGCTGATCACCATGATGGCGAGCGGGGTATCTTCGGGGACGTTATAACCTTTAGTGGTAATTAAACGGCGGCTGTCGGCATCGGTTAGCCAGTAAACGCTGCGAACCTTGCCGCTGTGGACTGGACTGTCGGTGCGGATAGGCAAATCGTTATTGATGGCAAGTACGGAATCAGCAAGACTCATGACGAGTATTCCTTAGGATAGAGAGTGTAGGGATAAGGTTTTTATAAGTGTCGGTTTGCAGAAGGGCTAGGGCGTTAGCAACAGCCAGATTCATTGCAACCGCTTTATTATTCGCGCGTGGCTTAAGGCGTAAAGTGTTCGGCCAGTTTGCGGGATTTGATGTTAAATCTTGAACAGCAAAAGGGGTATTTTCGGGCGATGTTTGAATTGTGTCAGCAGGAGATAATGCAAGGGATGGAACAAACGCAGGGCAAGGTTGGCACCACAGTGAAAGTGGTCTGTTAAAGCGGGCTGGCCCCGTGCCATTTTGCTCGAAAATGCTAACCATTAATCCGAGAGAACCTTGTGCTAGACTGCCGCGAAAAAGTGGCGACATTTTACCTTTATTGACAAAATTTGCCACGGCTATTTGCATTGTTCTTCGCAGCGAGTCTAGCGGCCGTAAGGATTTGCCTCGCAATGGCGCGCTAAAGAGAAACGATGGGCGTCATGTTTGATACAAAAATCGGATATTGAAAGGCTGTATTTTAGCTTGCTGATGTGCGAGTTTATGACACAGTTGCAGCCCACAAGACCATCAAGCTAAATATCCAATGGAGGGAATATGAGCACAAGTCATCCACATCCTGATAGCGACAGAGAATTGATATTAGAGCGGATTATCGACGCGCCGCCGGAAAAACTGTTCCGCGCGTGGACCGAGCCTGAGCTTCTCAAAATTTGGTTTACGCCAAGGCCGTGGACTGTGGCTAGCGCGAGCTTAGATGTGCGTGCCGGTGGTTCAAATGTGATCGTGATGCGCAGCCCTGAGGGACAGGATTTCCCGAATCGCGGCGTGTATCTCGAGGTGGTTGAGAATGAGCGTATCGTATTTACCGATGCCTTTACCGAGGCATGGGTGCCGTCCGACAAGGCCTTTATGACAGCAACCATCACCTTTGAAACTGTGGACGGTAAGACCAAGTACACTGCGCGGGTGCTGCATTGGAATAGCGAAGATAGGCAGAATCATGAGGATATGGGGTTTCATCAGGGTTGGTCTAAGGCGACCGATCAGCTTGAGGAACTCGTCGCGAACATTTAGCCGGTGAGTCTCAAGCCTCGTATCAGAGAGTAAACAATAAGCAGTATCTAGCCCAATTGCTCTGCATATTTTATTGCTGGGGATTGGGCAGGATTAGAGGTGTTATGTCGTCACAGAAAGAAGTGCCAATGCTTAAACAATCAGTGCTTGCGCCATCGCAACTCGCGCAAAGCGCAGTTTTGCAGGGCAATAGTTTTTTATCAAAACAGTTCAATGGTTTGTCGGAATTAGCCCAAGAGCTACAGGGCATCGAGTTCGAGGATTGCTGCTTTCAAGACTGCCATTTTAGCGAGAGCGTTTTTCGTAAATGTAAGTTTATAGATTGTCGCTTTGTACGCTGCAACTTGAGCTTAGTGAAAGTACCCCAGTGCCAGTTCAGCGGGGTCGAGTTTGAAGAGTGTAAGTTAGTCGGTATCGATTGGACCCGCGCCGCATGGTCGCGTTTATCCTTTGCCGCGCCCTTTTCCTTTAAGCAATGCATTCTAAACGACTGCTCATTTTTAGGCTTGTCCCTCGATGAAATCATCATCGAAGAGTGTAAGGCCCACGATGTGGATTTTCGCGAGGGCAGCTTTAATCAAGCCAATTTCACCTACACGGATTTTAGTCATAGTCTGTTTGGTCGAACTCAATTATTGGAGGCGGATTTTAGCGAGGCATCCAATTACGATATCGACATTTTTAACAATAAAATCAAAGGCGCTAAGTTTAGCCGTGACGAAGCGATTCGCCTGCTCAATTGCCTCGATATAGAGTTAATGGATTAATGCGATTGTAATCAGTTTGCGCCCGCTAGTGAGATGTTCTTATCCTGCTAGGGTTATCGCAATTGACTGAAATGTTTGTTTTCTTCTAAGCCGCCAGTGTCCAAACTGGCGGCTTTTTTCTGCCTGAATCCTACTGTTAAAACATGTTCCCATTAAGCCTGTTGATCTTATTCACGTATTTCAAGGTCAGTCCTAGGTTTTAGTTGCGGTAGATCACACAGAGCTTCCCCATGTGGTTTACCACAATACCCACCTACCTCTTTCGGGATAACAATCTCTGTGGATGAGCAGTGTATTCAGCGTATGCCGTGTATTTTGAAGATATGGTGGCGCTGTTTTAACGCTTTATAACTAAAAAAGTAATCAAATCAGTGAGCAAACCTCTGCTCGATGGCGCCAAAAATGGCGACTGACGAGTGGGATGAGCGTGATGGAGGTAACCATGATTGAGCTTAATAGGCGAACCTTTTTAAAGGGAGCGGGAGCGAGCAGCGCCACGTGTGCGTTAGCCAGTCTGCTGCCGGGCAGCTTAGCAGCATTAGAGAATAAGCAGCTAAAGGGCATGGGCAAGAAAATTGCCAGTATTTGCGAGATGTGTTCAACCCGTTGCCCGATTTCGGCGCGGGTGATTGAGGGCAAAAACGTCTTCATTAGTGGCAACAAGGCCGCTAAATCCTTTGGCGGTAAAGTGTGTGCCCGAGGCGGCGCAGGCCATAGTTTGTTGTACGATCCACAGCGTATCGTTAAACCGTTAAAGCGTGTCGGTGAGCGCGGCGAAGGCAAATGGGCTGAGATCAGTTGGGATGAGGCTTATAAATTAATCGCTGAAAACCTCAATAAAATCAAAAAAGAACATGGCCCAGAGGCAGTGGCATTCTCGTCAAAATCGGGCTCACAAGAAAAGCATTTGTTTCACCTTGCGACCGCCTTTGGCAGTCCCAATACCTTTACCCACGCGTCGACTTGCCCCGGCGGTTATGAAATTGCCGCTAAGGCTATTTTTGGCACTAAGGTCAAACGAGATTTAAGTAACTCTAAATACATTATTAACTTCGGCCATAACCTGTACGAAGGCATCAATATGTCCGAAACCCGCGGCATGATGGCGGCGCAAATGGACAAAGGTGCCAAGCTGGTGGTCTTCGAGCCAAGATTCTCCGTCGTGGCCGATAAAGCCGATGAATGGTACGCCATTCGCCCCGGTACCGACGTGGCCGTCGCCTTGGCGTTATGCCATGTATTGATTGAAGATAATCTTTACGACAAGGCATTCGTCGCGCGCTATGTGGAAGGCTTCGAAGCCTTTGCCGCCGAAGTGAAAGCCTATACCCCTGAATGGGCAGAAACCATTTCCGATGTGCCTGCCAAAGACATTCGTCGCATCGCCCACGAATATGCGGCAAAAGCGCCCCATGCCGTGGTCGATTTTGGTCACAGAGCCACCTTTACCACCGAAGAGTTTGAGATGCGCCGCGCCCTGTACGCCGCCAACGTCTTGATTGGTAATATTGAGCGCAAGGGCGGGATTTATATCGGCCAGAAACCCGGTGATTACAACAAGCTTGCCGGTGAAGCAGTTGCGCCCGTATTGGCTAAACCTGGCGTGAAAGACATGCCAAAACCAGCAGCGAAACGTATCGATCAAGTGGAAGAACAGTACGCCATGATGTGGACATCGGGCGGCGTTTACCAAACTATTCTCGATGCCACCTTAAGCGCTGTTCCTTACCAGTTACACGGCTGGGTGATGTCACGCACTAACCCAATGCAAACCATGACAGACAGGGCGCGCGTTGTTGAAGCGATGAAAAAGCTCGACTTTGTTGCCGTGTGCGATGTGTATATCAGTGAAACCGCCGCCTATGCGGACGTGATTTTACCTGAGTCGACTTATCTTGAACGTGATGAAGAAATTGCTGATAAATCCGGTAAAAATCCGGCCTATTATGTGCGCCAACGTGTGGTTGAAACCTTAGGTGATACTAAGCCTTCTTGGCAGATCTTTAAGGATGTGGGCGTGGCTATGGGCCTTGGCGAGTTCTATCCATGGGAAAACATGGAAACCCTGCAAATGCTGCAGGTGAACCGCGACACTGACCTGCTGCGCCGTATCAAAGACGAAGGTTTTGTGAGTTTCGGTAAGCCAATTATGTTGTGCGAGCCTAAGATGGTTGCTGAGTTTATTAAGGCATACCCCAATGCGCGACCTGCCGATGAAGACGGCACTTACGCCAGTGCACTCACCTTTAAAACGCCAAGCGGCAAGATTGAACTCACTTCCGCGAAAGTGGAAGCCATGGCACCAGGCCGTGGGGTGATCAAGTTCCGCGAAGTGAATCTTAAAAAAGCAGATGAGCTGTACTTTATCCAAGGCAAAGTGGCGGTGCACACCAATGGCGCCACCCACAATGTACCTATGCTCGCTAACCTGATGTCGGATAACGCTGTGTGGGTTCACCCCATCACTGCGGGCAAATTAGGGATCAGCAATGGCGACCCAATCCGCCTCACCAGCAGTGTTGGCACAGAAGAAGGCCATGCCTTAGTCACGCCGGGTATTCGCCAAGATACTGTGTTTGCTTACATGGGCTTTGGTTCTAAAAACAAAGAGTTGGTCAGAGCAACGGGCAAAGGTATCCACTGCGGTAACTTACTGCCGCACGTGACGGCTCCTGTGTGTGGCATGACAGTGCACACCACGGGCGTCACGCTGGCAAAGCGCTAATCGGAGGCTTAAATGAATAAACGATATGTAATGGTGCACGACGAGAACAAGTGCATCGGCTGCCAAGCCTGTAACGTGGCGTGTCGCAGTGAAAATGGCGTACCCGAAGGCGTTACTCGTCTGCAAGTGCGTGTGGAAGGCCCCTTTGGTGAGATGCCCAATCTGCACTTCAAATACCACAGGGTATCTTGCCAGCAATGTGAAGATGCGCCCTGCGTTAAGGTGTGCCCAACGGGCGCGGCCTATGTGGGTGAAGACGGTATTATCTCTATCCATACCGAGAAGTGTGTCGGCTGTATGTACTGTGTGGCAGCGTGCCCTTATAAAGTGCGCTTTATGAACCCAGAAACCAAGGTGGCGGATAAGTGTAACTTCTGTAAAGACAGTCGTTTAGCGCGGGGCGAAGAGCCAGCGTGTGTGACAGAGTGTCCAACCGATGCCTTAGTGTTTGGCGATGCTAATGATCCGCAGAGTGACGTGGCCATCATGCTCAACACTAAAATCACATACCAAGATAAAACCCATTTGGGCACTAAACCTAGGGTATATCGCGTTCCTACCAAAAGAGGGGGGATTTGATTATGAACAATACTTGGGGCGACATGGCGCAATATGATCCTGTCACTTGGCACTGGGTCATCGCCGTTTACCTGTTTATGGCGGGGTTATCCGCGGGCAGTTTATTGATTGGCATTGGTTTACGCTGGGCGAATAAGGAACTCAGCGCCGGAGCCGAAAGTAGCATTCTTAAGGCGGCCGCCATTATTGGACCTGTGGCGATTAGCTTAGGTTTAGCCTGCTTAGTGTTTGATTTAACCAAACCATTCCACTTCTGGCTGATCTTAATTCACTATAACTTCCAGTCTGTGATGGCCATTGGGGTGCTGGCGCTGCTGGCGTATTCTCCCTTAGCCTTTGCCTACGCCATTATTGTGCTGCGGGATGACTTACCAAAATGGGGTTTGGGTTTCCTAACACCTATCGCTAAGTTACTTATGCCATTTCGAAAGCTGATTGAAGTATTGTTGTTTGTCCTCGCCATTGGCGTAGGGGCTTACACTGGCTTCTTAATTTCGGCGATGAATGCTTACCCTATGCTCAACACTGCGGTACTGCCTGCGCTGTTTTTAGTGTCGGGTTTATCGGCGGGCGCTGCGGCAAACGCGGTACTGGCACTCTTGCTGTTTAAGACTGACAGCCACGATAAAACTTTAGTCAAGATGCACGGTTTAGAGTTGCCTGTGATGGCAATTGAAATCCTGTTCCTGTTCATGTTGTTCTGCGCCTTGTACTTCAAGGGCGGCGCGGCGTCTGCGGCCTTAGCATCGTTAACTTCTGGGCTATGGGCAAGCGTGTTCTGGATAGGCGTCGTCGGTATAGGTTTTGGTATTCCATTGCTGTTCATGTTGCTACCAGCCGCGACTCGCCATACTAAGGGCGCGATGATCATGGTGGCTTGTGCGAGCTTAACGGGCGTACTCGCCTTAAGACACTTTATTGTGTACGCAGGGCAAAGCTATTTAAGCTGAGTGTAAGCTGGCTTTAGATATTGATAGATAAAGAAAAAGCACTGGCAATGTCAGTGCTTTTTATTGTTTGAATTTTCAGATGATTTGCCAGTACAAGCAGAGCGCTTATTGGGGCAATAACTCGATAACCGATTTCACCGTTAGCACTAAGGCGCTGATGCTGCACAGGACTAAGGTCGCCATTTTAGTTTTATCTTTATCGACACGGCCCACTAATCGCCCCGCGACTAAATACCCTAAAAGCACTGAAGGCAGCAACATTAAGGACAGCCACAGGTGCTTCAATTCTAATAAGCCAGTGATCGCCAGAATGACCATAGCTATGGTGGAGCTAAAAATGAAGAAGGCCGACAGGGCGGCGCGAAACTGCGAGGCATCTTTGCCTGATAATAGAATCGCCATCGGCGGGCCACCAATAGCGGCAATATTACCGAAAATCCCCGAGACGACGCCCGCCCCAAAGAGGGTTTTCTTATTCACTGGCAGGCTGAATTTATACAGGCTGAGGATAACCGCGACAGCCACAATGGCGGCGATGGATAACCCGAGTATGGGCTGAGGCGCAAACAGCAACAGACTCGCGCCGATAAAACCACCGGGCACGCGACCTAGGAGTGCATATTGCAAGCCATTGAATTCTAAATGACCACGCTCACGCACTAAGGTCAGCAGGGCGATGGAGAAACCCATAGCAATAACAGGCGCAGGTACGAGCTGCGGATCGACGATATAAAGCAAAGGACTGGCGACAACCGCTAGGCCAAACCCAATCAGGCTCTGGGTTAAGGCGCCAAGAAACACAATCAGTGAGGCCAGGGCGAGAGTCTGTGGATCTATCATAGAAAACATAGGATTCCATATAAACAAAAAGGGATCGTTAACGATCCCTATTGATGAGCACTGTGATGTAACTTTGCCAGCGACAAGTCGCTATTCCATGTCTTCCCACTCGATCCCCATCTCGTCCATCAGCAACTTGGCTTCGGCGGGAATGCTGTCTGGGCTATCTTTTGACAGATCTTCATCGTTAGGCAATGGCTGGCCAGTGTAGGCGTGCAAAAATGCCTCACACAACAGCTCGCTGTTGGTGGCGTGACGCAAATTATTGACCTGACGACGAGTTCGTTCGTCCGTAAGGACCTTAAGCACTTTGAGCGGAATAGACACAGTAATTTTTTTTACTTGTTCATTCTTCTTGCCATGTTCAGCATAGGGGCTGATGTATTCCCCATTCCATTCAGTCATTGACTCACCTGTTATAACGCTAAATTCGGGGCAGATTTTAAACCCTTACAAACAACAGTCAAATTATTGCTACTATTTCTTTGTGATTGCAAACAGATTTCTTTATGTTTAGACGTCTAAACGTCTTCACGCCTATTGACGATGGCGTTGTGCTTAGGTACATTTAGACGTCCAGACATCTCTATCAGTCTACCGAATTTAGGAGTCCACCCATGGCAGAGCGTCAATTAGCCACACTGGCAGTGCGTCAGGGTATCGAAAGCGATACTCAATATGGCGCAGTTGTGCCACCGATTTATTTGTCGACTAATTACGCCTTCGATGGTCATAAAAATCCTCGCGAATTCGATTACAGTCGTTCAGGCAACCCAACGCGCTGCATTTTAGGCGAAGCATTAGCGCAATTAGAAAAGGGCGCCACTGGCATAGTGACCTGCACTGGCATGGCGGCCATCACCTTAGTGACTACTTTGCTCGGCCCCGATGACCTATTGGTTGTGCCCCACGATTGCTACGGCGGTTCTTACCGTTTATTTACTAATTTGGCGAAGAAAGGCCAGTTTAAGCTGATTGTGGTCGATCAAACCGACAGCCAAGCGTTAGCCGTCGCTATCGCGCAAAATCCTAAGATGGTGTGGCTCGAAACCCCATCGAACCCGCTATTGCGTGTGGTGGATATCGAAGCCATTGCCAAGGCTAGCCATGAGGTCGGCGCGCTGGTGGTGGTTGATAACACCTTTTTATCGCCGATATTGCAACAACCCCTATTGTTAGGCGCGGATATCGTTATCCACTCCACCACTAAATATATCAATGGTCACAGCGATGTGGTTGGCGGCGCTGTGGTTGCCAAAGATGCACAAATTGGCGAAAGCTTACATTGGTGGTCGAACACGTTAGGCTTAACGGGGTCGGCATTTGATAGTTACTTAACCCTGCGCGGCCTACGCACCTTAGCGGTGCGAATTCGTGAACATCAAGCCAATGCCCAGCGCATTGTTGAGGTATTGACGCAAAGCCCTGTGGTGAGCAAAGTTTATTACCCTGGTCTTGCGGATCACCCTGGTCACACCATTGCAGCCAAGCAACAAAAAGGCTTTGGCGCTATGCTGAGTTTTGAGCTCAAGGGCGGCGAGGCCGAAGTGGTGGCCTTTTTAGGTGCACTCAGCTTATTTAGCGTGGCGGAAAGTTTAGGTGGCGTCGAAAGTTTAGTGGCCGTGCCCGCAACTATGACCCACAGAGCCATGGAGCCGCAGGCGCGTTTTGAGGCAGGCATTAAAGACACCCTATTGCGTTTATCGGTGGGTATTGAAGATGCCGCCGATTTAGTTGCAGATATTCAAGCAGGATTAGCCGCCGTTGCGGCTTGTCAGTAGAGGAATAATAGATGGCACGTTGTCACTTACATAAATTTGGTGGCTCCAGTTTAGCGGATGCCGATTGTTATCGTCGAGTCGCCCATATCCTGTTAACCCACGGTCATAGTGATGACCTTGTGGTGGTCTCTGCGGCGGGTAAGAGCACGAATTTCCTGTATAAATTATTAGAGCTGCGCGACGCGGGTCAGTTGTGGCAAGAAGAATTACAAGTGCTGACCAGCTATCAACAGGGGTTGGTAGAGCAGTTATTGTCGAACGAACAAGCCCGCGATCTGCGTGAGCGTTTGGCGACAGATCAGGCGCAACTCATCAGTTTATTGTCCCTCGACGAACGTAACGAATATCAAGTTAACCATGTGGTGAGCTTTGGCGAGCGTTGGTCGGCACGTTTAATGGCGGCGCTGCTGCGCGAATCTGGTGTGGCGGCAAGCCACGTGGATGCCTGTTCAATTTTAGTGGCCGATGAAGCCGCCGTGCCACAAATTCGGGTGCAGGAATCCCGCGCTAAAGTACAAGCGCTGTTGGCCGCCCATCCAAATGAACGACTGGTGATCACAGGCTTTATCTGCGCTAACGAGCGCGGCGATACTTTATTACTTGGTCGTAATGGTTCCGATTTTAGTGCTAGCTTGATTGCCAGCCTTGCCGACATCGAGCGCGTGACCATTTGGACCGATGTGGAAGGGGTGTTCAACGCCGATCCTAATAAGATCAACGATGCAAAATTACTGAAAAGCATGTCACTTGCCGAAGCCGACCGCTTAGCGCGTTTAGGCTCGCCGGTATTGCATTCGCGTACTTTGCAGCCTTTGTTTAATACCGAAGTGAGTTTAGCGGTGCGCTCAAGTTATGCATCACACACCGACTTTACCTTGATTGCGCCCCACAGTTCGTCGGCGAGCGCGCCTGTGGTGACGAACCTCAATGCAGTCGTGCTGTTCGGCTTTAAGCTTACGGGCGAATTAACAAGCCTATTAGATTCGTTGATTGCCGCGGGTTTAACGCCATTGGCACATTGGACGTCTGCCCATCAAAGGGTTGAGCTTGCCTATACCGCTGAAAATCAAAAACAAGTACAAAGATTACTCGATGCCGAGGCAGAAGCATTAGGGATCAGCGAACAACAGATCAACACAGATCTCGGCCTAGTGGCGTTAGTCAGTGCCGATGCAGAACATTATCGACGCAGTTTTGCTCGTTTATTAAGTCGTGATGCTAAACCTTTGTTTAGTGGTGACTTAAGTTTAGTGACGCTGGTGCCTCAGTCGCAGGTGAATTTGTTAACCCAAAAGGTCCACCGTCGCTGCGCTGGGCCGCGTAAACGCATTGGTGTCTTACTGCTCGGCGTGGGCAACATAGGTGAGGCTTGGGTCGATTTGTTTAAGTCGGTGTCGCCATCACTGGATCATGAACTCGAAGCCAGTGTTGAGTTAGTCGGTTTAGTCAGTTCGAGTAAAGCCTTGATTAAATCCACAGGCATTAATCTTGCCGCGTGGCAGACTGAGTTTAATACCGAGGCTACGCCTTGGCAGTACGAGCACTTGTTCGAGCAATTAGAACGGGTTAACTGCGATGAGCTGGTGGCCTTAGATATCAGTGCCAGCGCCAGTTTGACGCTGCAATATCCAGAGCTATTTGAGCGCGGCATCCATGTGGTGAGCGCGAATAAACTCGCGGGCTCGGGTCCACTGCCTTTCTACCGTGAGTTAAAGCAGCAACTGGGTAATCGTCGTTTATTTTGGCGTTATAACGCCAGCTGTGGCGCAGGTTTGCCTATCCAACATGCGTTAAATGATCTGCGTAACAGCGGTGATAGCGTTGAAGCCGTGGGCGGGATTTTCTCTGGCACCTTGTGTTGGTTATTTGAAAAATACGATACCAGCAAGCCTTTCTCTGAATTAGTGATTGAAGCCAGGGGCTTAGGGATTACTGAGCCCGATCCCCGTGACGATCTGTCTGGTCGTGACATGCAGCGTAAACTGCTCATTTTGGCCCGTGAAATTGGCCTTGAAATCGAGCTTGAAGATATTGAATTACGCTCATTAGTGCCAGCCGACTTGGCCGATATTCCCTTAGATCAGTTTCTCGCCCGCATTGCCGAGTTAGATGCCGATCTGCTGCAACAATATGGCGCAGCGGCGGAGCAAAATAAGGTGCTCAGATACGTGGCATCCTTAGATAACAGCGGCTCAGAGCTTAAAGCCGAAGTCGGTTTGCAGTGGATTGATGCCCATCATCCCTACGCTAATTTGACTCCAGGCGATAACGTGTTTGTGATCCGCAGCGTTTTCTATCAAGGCAATCCGTTGATCATCCGTGGACCGGGCGCCGGACGCGAAGTGACAGCGGCGGCGGTGCAGTCGGATCTAACGCAGATCTGTCGCGATCTCTTGCAAGAGTAGACTGAAATTCAGCAGCTTAAAGGACTCATTCGAGTCCTTTTTTATTGGCTAGAATAAATCTATCGAATTAACCGAGATTAAATGCGGTTTATGGACATTTTTTGGCTTGACTTACATCTCAGTTTCTCTAGTATATGGACATATAGACGTCCAAACGTCCATTTGAACGAATTCATACTAGCAAAGAGTAGCGCCAAGGGCGGTTGAGGAAATACACATGGCTTTTCATCACGCACAACATTCACAATCGCTGAACCAGAGCTTGTCTGAGCTTAATGGCGATATTAATGTTTCTTTTGAGTTTTTTCCGCCATCGACCCCCGAAATGGAACAGATCCTGTGGAACTCTATCCGTCGTTTAGAGCCGCTGAATCCTAAGTTTGTGTCTGTGACCTATGGCGCTAACTCAGGTGTGCGCGACCGTACCCACGGCGTGATTGAACGTATTCAACAGGAAACCGACCTTGTTGCCGCGCCGCACTTAACCTTAGTGGATGCCAGTGATGAAGAGCTGTTAGAACTGGCTAAGCATTACTGGAAGTCGGGCATTCGTGACATAGTGGCGCTACGGGGTGATTTACCCGCAGGCAGCCCTAAGCCAACCCGTTTTGCGGCGGATTTAGTGCGTTTACTGCGCTCAGTGGCTGACTTTGATATTTCCGTTGCGGCCTATCCAGAAGTGCATCCCGATGCGAGCAATGCACAGGCGGATTTGATCAACCTTAAGCGTAAGATTGATGCGGGCGCTAGCCGTGCCATTACCCAGTTTTTCTTCGATGTGGAATCTTACCTGCGTTTTCGTGACCGCTGCGTTGCCGCCGGTATCGACGTTGAAATCGTGCCAGGCATTTTACCTGTGACCAACTTTACCCAGTTAAAACGTTTCGCGGGCATGACCAATGTGTCGCTACCTAACTGGCTGCATAAGCAATTCGATGGTTTAGAAAACGATGCCGGTACACGCCAATTAGTGGGTGCAAACGTAGCGATTGATATGGTTAAGGTGTTGTCACGTGAAGGCGTGAAGGATTTCCACTTTTACACCCTAAACCGCGCCGAATTGACCTACGCGATTTGCCATACGTTAGGCGTGCGTCCTAAGTAAAACTTTATAAAATAAGCTAATAAAAACGCCGCAGAGAATGCGGCGTTTTGTTTTGTTTAAATTCTAAATTGAGCTAATAAAGTTGTTAAACGGACTGCGAGTTGGGCAAGCTCATCTCCAGCCCGTGCAGTTTGTACCGCACTATCTGTCGCATTAGTTGCAATGTCATTGATGTTATTAACATTCTTATTAATCTCAGCTGAAACCGCACATTGCTCATTTGCAGCGCTGGCGATCTGGATATTCATCTGGCTAATGGTGGAAACCGCATGGGTAATGGCTTCGAGTGCTTCACCCGCTTGGTGAACTTGGGATACACAGCTTTGGGTGGTGCGGGTGCTGGTTTCCATCGCATTGACTGTAGACTTAGCTTTATGCTGAAGCGCTTCGATCATCTGCTGAATTTCTGCCGTAGATGCTTGAGTGCGACTCGCCAGAGTGCGTACTTCATCGGCAACGACTGCAAACCCTCGACCTTGTTCTCCCGCCCTTGCGGCTTCAATTGCCGCATTGAGTGCGAGTAAATTAGTTTGGTCGGCAATATTACGGATAACTACAAGTACAGAATCGATTTCAGCGGTATTACGCTCTAATTCATTGATTGCACTTGCTGCTGTGGCTATTTCCTCGGCTAATATTGCGATAGTGGTTACCACTTTTTGTACAACTAATTTGCCTTGTTCGGTTGAGTCATTGGCATGATTGGCGGCATCGGCCGCATCGGTTGCGTTATGGGCAACTTCTTGTACCGTTGCGGCCATTTCATTCATTGCGGTGGCAACTTGATCTGTTTCGAGGTGTTGACGACTCGCCATCTTCTGGGTTTCCCGCGTAATGCTCGACATTTCTTCAGCAGAGGTTGCGAGTAAACTCGTGGCATCAGACACTTGAGTTACTGTGTGGTGGATTTTCTCCACAAAACGGTTAAATGCCTGCGCTAACTCGGCGATTTCATCTTTACTCGTTATGGTAATTCGACGGGTTAAATCGCCTTCACCTTCGGCGATGTCATTCATGGCTTGGGTTGTTTCTGCTATCGGGCGGGTAATGCCCTTAGCAATAAACCAAGCAATGGCTGTGCCGATTAACATTGCAGCGAAACCGATGAGGATCAACTTGAGGCGAATATCCGCCATGACTTGCTCTGAATGGCTTCTGTCCATCGCAATATCCAGTACCCCAAAGACTTGTCCCGAGTAATCTTTTATGGCGTGGCGATACAAAGCGAAGGTTTTGCCCTCTAAGCTAATAGTGCGAATAACTTCGTTGCCTTGCATCACGCTATTGAGTTCACTTATGGCCTGAATATCGGGCGTGAACGTGGCGCCAAATGCTTTAAAATCCGCGCCATTGGGCAACAATAATGCGATTTCAGCTTGATAAGCATCTTTAAAAATGTCGAAGAAAGGTTGTCCAAAGGACATACCAAATTCCACTGAGCCTGTGTGTTGGCCTTGATAACCCATGGGTACTAAACCGCGAATCCCTAAACCTTCAACACCATATTCCAAACCGTTTAAGGGCTGTTTTGTGGTGTTGGTTTCCACAATCGTTTTACGAATTGCAGTGAGATCATCACCGAATTTTTCGGGGCGATGTAATCGTAAAAAAGAGGTTGCTGGTGGCGTATGAAACTGAAATTGTTGTACGTCGAAATCTTGCTTAAGCTTGGCAAACAGCGGCAGAGTACGGTCTTTGAGTGCAGGGCGATCCCGTTCGGCGAAGTTACTTTGGATCTCTGGCGTCAGTGAAACTATCGTTGCCATTGCTTGTGCGAGTTTACCGGATGAGGCTATGTTGGCTACCGCAGTTTCGTACAGTTTATGCAGTTCTCTTTGCTCAGATTCTTTCACCTGACTGCTGAATTCCGACAGGACTAGCAGCATGATAAAGCTCATCATGGCCAACAGTAATAGACATATCCCAACCACAATCCTCGTACTAATTTTTAAATTCACCAAAGCCAACCTCCCAGTTCACTTCATCAGTCTGATTTATCTTTTTAATATTATAGAGATACGGCTGACTATATTTGAGATGGCGCCAGCCTTTTGGATTATTTGTTTCCCTATGCGACATTTTTGCGCCATAGGACACAGAAAATTTTTTATATGAGCACATTTACTTAGCCTGCTAACTAAGTATAATGCTTAGCACGCTAACTAAGTGGGTGAGCAAGATGCAAAAAGAATTAGAGCGATTGAAAGAGTTATCACTGGCGGAGCATTTAGGCCGTCTGCATCGACTGTGGCGCACCGTGGCCGATGTCGAGCTGGCGCCTTTGGGATTAACTCATCCCCGTTGGACGGCATTGTGGAAATTACTGCGTTTAGGCGACAGCGTGAGCCAAAAAGTGTTGGCCGATGCCTTAGAAATTGAATTGGCTTCGTTAATGCGCACCTTAGGGCAATTAGAAGAGCAAGGTTTAGTCGAGCGTCATTGCTGCGACAAAGATAAGCGCGCAAGGATTGTGACGCTAACGCCTGCGGGATTGGATGTATTAAAGCAAATGGAAGCGCGGATAATTCAAGTCCGCCGTGAGTTATTAGCTGGGATCAGTGCCAGCGAGCTCAGCGAATTTGAACGCATTATTAGCCTGATTAGTGACAACGCCAGCGCCAAATTGGCCAAGGCAACAGCAACCATTTTGTGAGAAAGAAGATGACACCGGATCAACAGTTTGCCCGTTTAGTAAAATTTGCCATGTTCGGCTTTGTGATGGTTTTTGGCTATTTTATGCTTGCCGACACTATGATGCCATTGACGCCGCAAGCTATGGCGACGCGTGTGGTGACTAAAGTCACGCCGCAGATCAGCGGCAAAATTCAGACCATAGCCGTGACGAACAACCAAGCGGTTGCCAAGGGCGATTTGCTGTTTCAAGTCGATCCCGCGCCCTATAAGTTAGCGGTATCTCAAGCTAAATTGGCCTTAGAGCAAGCCCGCCAAGACAATGCCGAGTTAGATGCCTCGCTGCTGGCCGCGAAGGCCGACGTCAATGCCAACAAAACCACCTCACAACAGAAACGCAGCGAAGCTAAGCGCCTCGATGCGCTGTATGCCACCCATGGTGTATCGCAGCAGCAAAGGGATCAGGCCGATAGTGATGCCGCCGCCGCGGAAGCCAATTTACTCGCCGCCAATGCGCGTTTAGAAAAACTTAAGGTGAGCCGTGGCAGTTATGGCGAAGAGAATCTTAAGGTACGTCAGGCACAAAATCATCTTGCCCAAGCTGAGCTCAATTTGTCTTACACCCAAATCCATGCTGATCAGGACGGGATAGTGACTAACCTGCAGTTAGAAGTCGGGAGTTTTGCGACTGTGGGGCAACCTCTGTTAGCCGTGGTATCGGATAAGATTGATATTATTGCTGATTTTCGTGAAAAGAGTCTGCGTGGCGTCAATGCTTCATCGACCGCTTTGATTGCGTTCGATGGCGAACCCGGTCGTTTATATCGGGCGACGGTGAGCAGTGTCGATGCGGGCGTGAGTGCGGGGCAATTCGATGCCAATGGCCGTTTAGCGGCGCCGCAGGAATCTGATCGTTGGGTGCGTGATGCCCAAAGATTGAGGCTGCATTTGGAGTTAGATGGGATGGCGATGAACAGCTTGCCAGCCGGTTCGCGCGCGACAGTACAACTGCTGCCTGATAATAGCCTGTTTAGTCTGCTGGCTAAAGTGCAGATTAAAGTCATTAGCCTGCTGCACTATATTTATTAGCCTATTTACTAGCTTATTTATTAGCGTATTGACTCGCCTATCTACACGCACTTATTGCTGTTGACGGGCGAGTGACTCGCGGTTGGTGTGTGTTTGCCGTGAGTCGCTTGAGTGAACGCTTCAAAGCAACATAAGTGTGAACGCAACATAAGCCAGCTAAACATCCCCAATTTTACGTATCGATAGAACAAGGCGACGAGCATGTTACTACGCCATAGCCCATTGACGGCCAACGATTTACGCCAGTGTTTACGGATTGCGAGTGGCGCGACCATAGGTTTTACCCTGTGTAAAATGTTTGGTTGGAGCAATGGAGTCTTCTTCACTGTTACGCCTATGCTATTACTCGGACTCGTGCCTGTGATGAATGGCCACGCCATGCGCCAGTTATTGGCCTCATCTGCCATGGCGGGGTTAGAGGTTGGACTGCTCGGTGGTTTCTTTGGCAGCCATCCCGGCCTGATGACGCCCATCGTCTTTCTGTTATTTCTATACCGTTTTGCGGCCATGTCCCGCGGCAGTTTATTCCTCTTTGGCGCCAATGGAGTGCTCAGCCTTAGCATCATGCTGCACTTTGCAAGCTATCCCAATACCAATCTGAATGACTTAGTTTTCAGTAACTTTTGGGCGACGGCATTATCGGTCGTTATTGCCTACGCTATGACGGCACTCTGGCCCGATGTGGAACCTAGGGCGGCTTACAAGCCTGGACCTAAGGCGCCACATCGAATGCGTCACGAAGCGTTACTCGGCGCGACCATAGCGACCGCATCGTTTCTGGTATTCCAAATATTTGATCTGCGGGATTCGATGTCGGCTCAGGCGACCACCTTGTTGCTCCTGTTTCCTATGCATTGGAATGGCGCACTCGACTATGCCCGTAAGCGCGCTATTGGTACTTTGCTGGGCGTGTCGTTTGGGGTCGTTGTGCAGTTGGTACTCTATGACTGGTCAGGACTATTGATATTAATCGTCCCTTTGCTATGGATTGGACTGATGATCTTTAGCCAAGCCCATGTGCGAGAGGCAAGTGGCTCTGGCGTGGGTTTTGGCGCCATGACAACTTTAGGTATTCTGTTTGGCCAGTATCTGACCCCAGGCAACGATTTAATCTTCAGCGCCTTATATCGAGTGAGCAGCATTCTCACCGCCATCGTCGGCACGCTACTCCTGTGTTATTTGATACATAAGTTATTGAATCGTTTTGAATCGACGCGATTTGGTTATTGATTCTGGCTACTCGGGCTTGAAGACTTGCAGCATACCCTTTCAAAGAGTAAGGTAAATTTATCCCATTTGGATTGAACAATAAATGAGCTTTAATGAACGCTAAGGCTCATTTATTGACTGTTTTAAAAATGGGCTCAGTGTGTGAGCAGCAACATAAATAACAATTACCACCTATGCTTTAGAGCTTAACTCTCTTCAAGGATAGAACATGAAGATTAAAACATTCGTCATAGGCTTAACGCTATGCAGCGGCTATGCGGCCGCCTCCGTTGCGCCTTCTGGCAAACAATTGATGGAAATTATCCCCCAACCGGCACAGTTATGTGTGTCTTGTCATGGGGTAGAAGGTCAGGGCGTTGAACCGCTCGGCCCTCGATTAGCGGGATTATCTAAACAATATATCTCGACCCAGTTACAGCATTTCCAAGCGGGTGTGCGCCAAAATGCGACCATGATGCCGATGGCAATGACGTTACAAGGTGATGGGATTGAGCAAGTGGCAAACTACTTTTCTGCAAAGCCTGCCAATGAGGTCAAGCCCGTTATCCGCGGTGAACAGGTGGTTTTCAATGACGATACCGCCCGTTTAGCCTACCAAGGTGATTGGTCACGTGGTTTACCAGCCTGCGTGACCTGCCATGGTCCTTCGGGGTTAGGTGGCGGCTTATTTCCCCGTTTAGCCGGTCAGCAAGCGAGTTATATTAAAACTCAATTACTGGCATGGCAGTCGGGAATGCGCAAAGGTGATGTCGATGGCATGATGGCGAACGTAGCTAACAAGCTTACTGCCGCTGAGGTTGATGCCTTAGCGAACTACTTTGCTAATTTGAAATAAGGAGCTGGCCATGAAATATTCCGCAATGTTATTACTGGCCGCGATGGGGTCGTTAACCGTGCAGGCACAAGCCGAATCGGATCCGGTGCAAGAGCGCCCAGATAAACAAGCCCCGCTGCCTTCTTTCCCTAAGATACCGGATCAAACCTATCTTACTCCTAGACCTTTGAGTGCCATTCCTGAAGGCGCCTTTGGTGACAAAGTGCGTTTGGGTTATCAGCTATTTGTGAATACCCAACAGCTGCGTGATAAGTATGTGGGCAACGAACTTAACTGCACCAACTGCCATATGGATGCGGGCCGTAAAGCCAATGCTTCACCCCTATGGGGCGCGTATTTTGCTTATCCGGCCTATCGCAAAAAAGATAATAAGGTCAGTAGCTTTGAAGAACGCATCCAAGGCTGCTTTAACTATTCGATGAATGGTAAAGCCCCTGCATCGGGTAGCCCTGAGTTAGTGGCGCTTTCTGCCTATGCCTATTGGTTAGGCATGGGTGGCTTGATGGACGAAGCAAATATTAGCGGCCCAGTCCCTGAGCTTAGCGATGCCGAGTTAGTCAAAGGTGCTAAACGGGAAGACTTCCCGCTACCTGAGATATTAGCCAAGGCGATGACAGTTGAGCAGCGTGCCAACTTGCCGGGTCGTGGTTATCCTGAGATCCCAAAACCCGAACAAGCCTATTCACCTGAACGGGGTAAAGAGGTCTATGTCGCCCATTGCCAAACTTGCCACAGTGTTGATGGCCAAGGTCAAGCGATTGCTGGCGTTTATGCGCTGCCACCGCTGTGGGGGCCTAAGAGTTACAACTGGGGGGCGGGAATGCACAGGGTCAATACTGCCGCATTCTTCATCCATGAAAACATGCCTTTTGGTAAGAGTATGCAGTTGACTAACCAACAGGCTTGGGACGTTGCAGCTTATATCAACTCCCACGAGCGTCCACAGGACCCGCGTAGCAAAGGTGATGTGAAGCAGGCGCAGGAAAAATACCATAATGACAGCGATTACTATGGTGTCACGGTCGATGGCAAAGTGTTAGGCACTGAGTCCTATCCCATTTTTCCTAAGAAGTCATAGTTGAGCGGCTTTGATTCAGTGCTCGTGTGATGTTATAAAACGAGTGAATAAGTTAGACAGAAAAGCCAGTAAGCATTTAGCTTTGCTGGCTTTTTTATTAATTAGCCCAAGAGTTTAGGCTTGTCATGGCACTTTCTCACCGACACGCAGCTAGTCCATCCGTGGATGCTCGACCGCCCCGTCCATGGGGCGGACGGTCGTCTCGCAAATCACCATGACTCACCTTTCGGACATCAGTGTTAACTGTCGCTTTAAAAGCATACGGAGATTTTCGCTATAAGTGGCTTATTCACTATCTCGAATGTGCAAAACGTATTGAGGGAGTCGAACCCTCTCTACGTTTTCTAAGAAGCTGATTTACGCTGGTTTTATGTGTGTTATAACGGTTCATTGTTACACTTTACTGTAATCGTATTAGTCCACTAATTGGTGCGTTTTATTTAGGTTTACCAACAACCAATAAATAAAGTTAGGTCACAGTGTATTGGCTTAAACCAGACTACCATTTTAACTTAACTAACTTGTAAGTCTGAAAATAGCTCGCTTACAAAGGCCATACGAATTTTTTCGCACTCCTGTTCGGCTTCAGAAATTGACTCATCAGGGATAAAGTTCACGTTAAATCGTTTCAGTACTGGAAAGACATCATCTCCATATGGGTCATCTTGCAGATCGTCGAACAAAAATAACTGATACAAAAGGAGCCAGTAATTATCTTTTTGGTAGTCATCACCACCAAGAATTTTTCCTGCAAACTCAACAATTACCTGCCTATTTTCTAGCATTGAGTGAAGTATTGTAATAGAAACGCAATCTCCACTAGTAATTACTGCATTTATAGCCTCATCTGATGGCATTTGTTGATTTTGTTTTAGTATATGAAGAGGCCAAGCCATACCGTCAGAGCGCTGTTGCTTAGCATTCTCTATAATCATTCTATCAAGTTGAGTCAAATATGAAGCGGGTAATGCTGCAGACTTATCAATGAGCTGGGCTATATAGGGGATAAGTATCGGATAGTGCCAAGACAAATTGATTACAACAGACAGAAAGTCATGGGATGCAGCATCATCAATATGAGGTGTGATTAATTGAACTGCGTACTTAAGAACACTTCCATCCGGAGTAGCCTTATTGACAGCAATAGCCCTATTAAGAAATGTAATAGCTTCAGCGGCATTAAACAGTTGATTTTGATCTTCTGGTTTACCAAATCTATTCGGCAATGCTCCTAGCAACTCAAGAACCCAGTCGTCTTCACTTGAGCTTGGTAGTGCTACTATATAAGTTTTGTTTAAATTCAACGTCAGTTTGAAGACCGATAATTCTTGTCCCAAAACTAGAATGATTTGCTGCGCTTGTTCATAGCTATCACAATAAAACTGATAGTCATCGACATAGCGCTCAAAGTTAAATCCACAGGCCGATAGTTTTTGATCGACTTTTTGAAGAATTAACTCGACTACGAAACTAGAAGTCGCTGGTCCAATCGGTATTCCCTGCGTCTCGCCGCGCTTAGATTTACGTTGAAACATATCAAGTTTATTGTACCAGAGTTCATTTTCTCTATTATTCTTAGCAGCCTCAACCCCCACAGCAGCCCAAGGGATTGCATGTGTATAGATACTATTAAAGCAGTTCGCTATATCGGCCTTGACACAGAACTTCTTAGAAAAGCTTGCTTCGTTATACCTTCTCTTTTTGATAATTGGCGCTTCATAGTTCATTACCATAATGCGGCCATCTTGTCTTAGTTCAGGTTTGATTATACTGTTGTCGCCACTTTGAATAAACTTGATTTCATCCCAGTTATCACAAATATGTTTAACCAGAAATGCATATGCTTTGGGATGAACAAGAGCCAACGTTCTTGGCACGTTGTTATATCTGGTCGCTTTGTATTCAACTAAATCATAACCATTTTTACGTCTACTAGCTGAATCAACGAGTAGTGCAAGAGCTTCACACACCTCAGGAGTAAACTGCCTACTATCAATGCATGGAGGCAATTCCCCAATAGTTTCCTTTTGATTTGGAAAATAATTCCTTCGAGTAAGTGCTTCATAAAGATTTCTTTCATCATTTAAACCCAGCATTTTTCCTCCTTGAATCTATGATCTAATCGTTATCTATTTCAACCGACTGATTCGGTGGTGATAACAATAGATAGGTTAATATGTTGTGGTCAATCAAAATCTAACAGAAATGATGCAAACCAATGATTAATTGCAAAAAGTCCACAAATTTAGAACCATAACAACAAATACAATCTTTTTATTTTAGTGATCACCATGTATGCATCTGTGAACACACTTGCTATAACACAGGAATGCGGTTCACTGAGCCAAATGAATACACCCAAATATTATTTAAGTTAGATAACTTGATGAATACAACCAATTGAACTTTATTGAAACATCCATAGTTTAATTTAGCGACAGGTATACTCGGGAATTAACGAGATTAAGTACTTGCATGGAAGTGACCGTTGGCGGCAAGGATGCCGCCGTCGAGCCCTCAGGGATGAGTTTATGGCGTGTCACTGGAATACAAGTACTTAATCTTTTAGCAAATCAGAAAGGATACTTTATTGTATCTGACCGATAGCGGCATAGAGAATATCACTATAATGCCTAGGACATTATTAACACTTCTTTTTAAATCATAAGCAGGCGTGTCACTGGGAAAACAATGGCAATTAATGCTGCATAACTCAGCAGCTTTGCTTTGGTGGGAAACAACTCAGCCTGAGTTGCAAAAATCTATTATGATCTCCGCGCTATAACAACTTATCTTGCTATAAGGATTACCGTGTCTCAGCCATTGGAAGTACCTAAGTTAGAAACTGCGCAAATTTGCCCTCTGTGCCAAGGCGCGAATCAATGTGCTGTGATTTTAGGTAAGGGTATTGAGGATTGTTGGTGCGCTCTGCAAACATTTCCACCTTTGGCCGCCTTGCAAGCGCAAGCATCAGATTCGCCGCTAGGGGTCATCAACCATATTTTACCGTCTGCCGATGCGTGTATTTGCCAAGCTTGTTTAATCCAACTTAAGCAGGGGTTAAGTCTGGGGCAGATCGCAGAGCAGGATGAAAAAAGCCCATCGAGTGTGAGCGATGGGCTAGGTTATGAGGTGAAATAGCGGGCTGAAGTAATGAGTTATCGACCGATTGTGTAATCCAGTTGCACAGTGGTTTGTGCCTCAACGGCTATACCATTTTCAAACTTGGGTGCGTAACGCCATTTATCTATCATTTTTAGCGTTTCTTTCTCAAAGAGAGCACCACCCTTAGAAGCTAAAATTTCAGGATTTTTGACGAAGCCATGCTCATCGACAGTAAATTTAAGCTGAACCCAGCCACTTTTACCTCGCTGCGCATAGGACATTGGATAGTCTGGAACGGTACGGAAAATAGGTTGTTGTTCCTGTGCGTCGGCCCAAGGACGCATTTTGCCGATAGCAATACAGTGAGCGGTGGATTCGTCACGCTTTCCTTGGCGCTCATACAGTTCGACTAAATACGCATGGGCACTCAAGGCATAGGGATGACTAAAATTGAGTGCGTCGAATTGTTTAACCACTTCCAGCAGTAAAGGTTCGGCTTTACTATCATGTTTTTCCACAAATTCAACAGCGCCAACAGTAAAGGTTGCTTTGACTCTGTCTATGGCGTTCTCTGGTAATATTTCTTTATAAATATCATAGACATCGAAGGCATAGCGTCTAACGCTTTTGGTGTATAGTTCTGTATTGGATAAGCGGTTAAAGGCTGCCATTTTTACATCAGCGATCAGTTTCTTTTTATCGGATTTTTCCGCAATTGCGATTGCAGTAAGAAAATCCTCTTTCGCATCTTTGGCTTCGACGGCGGTTTGCGCAGCGCCCAGTAAGGGATCGATAAGCTCAAGCGCTTGTTTACCATAATGAACTTTATAGTTTGCGAGAGCGAGCTGATACAACTCATTCGCCTTAGCCGTTTTTGGCAGATTCGTTTCTGTAAATGGGTAGGGTGCAACTTGCTTCTCTATCGCGCTGGCCCAATTCAAGGCGAGGTTAGCTAAGTCGACACTGTCTTTGGCATATTGAGCTTCGCCGAGTTGATAAGCGGTTTTTGCGCTCGCTTCAATATTTGCAGCATCGCCTTTTTCTACGGCGGCTTGATAGTCACTATAGGCTTTGGCAAAGCTATTTTCTGAGGCGTGCACGCTAAGAGATGTGCCTAAAGTGAGGGCAAGAAGACAGGCTATTGGCAACATTTTTCCGTGCGACATTCTATATATCCTTATTATTTATGAATTTAGATGATACATAGATGTGCATTATGGGACAAGTCGGTTTGGCTTTTGTTAATAATGCTGGGGGAGTGCTGATAACTGGGAATTGATAATTGAGAGCTGAGATTAAAAATAAGCGAGCCCAGTTTAAACCGAGTTCGCTTATTTATCAGTGCCTTGTCGCTTTACTAGCCGTTATGAGTTCGAATAGCCGCAAGTGCTTTTACTCGCCGCAATTACTTAGCTGTGAACGTTATGGCAAATTGCCCGAGTGCGCCGTATTCAAAGTCACAAACCTGCGCCAATGGCAGATCGAGGACGCCAGCGTAGGAGCCGGTGATCACATATTGCTCTTGAGTTAAGCCAATGCCTTGGGCGGATAGAAAGTTAACTAACCAGTAGAGTCCCGCTTTAGGGAAACCATTGGGATGAATGGCGAATTTTTGCAGCGTTTCATTTTGCAGCTGCTCGCCATTGGCAATATTAACGCTGAGTTCGAAATGGCTGGTCTCTAAATCTGCTAGTGGGTTTAGCACTGGCCCTAACCATAATCCTTGATTGACTAAGCCATCGGCGAGGGCATCGAAATGCGTCGCTTCACTGGGCGTATGGTAGCGGCTTTTGATCAATTCCAAGGCTAAGCGAGTGTGGCCTAAGGCCGCGTCGATTTCAGCCTCTGTGTAAGGTGTGGCTCTTGGTGGTAAATCGCGAGCAATCTCGAAGGCGAGTTCGGGTTCGACTCGGGCCAGATCTTTAGTCGATGGATAGAGTGGGCAAGTGGCCGATTGCTGATACACATCCTTTTGATAAATAGGCGCTACGACGGTTTTTTCCGCCGAGGGTAATAGGCATTTCCACGCCGCGATAGGATTGTTGTTAGCCTTATAGATGGCAGCCACGGTTTGCTGAATGGCGAAGGCCTGTTCGAAGCTCGTTGGCCTCAGCTCTGGGATCAGTAAATCGCCGCTGGTGCCTGCGGCGCGGCGCTCGGCGAGTTCCTTTGCTGCGGCATGAATCTGCATTTGAACTGGTTCGAGCGTGGCGGTAGATGACATTAACTTTCCTATTTAAAGCGTTCGCTTAAAAAGAAGTGGCCTAGAGAGTGTGTGAAGAAGCCATTTAATCGGCCAAATATACTCGGTTATTGCCATCGCGGGAAATGCCAATGTTGGCTTTCCTAGTAAATCAGCTGCCGCTGGGTCAAGAGTGCGGCCAATATTTCAATTATTGTAAGATGCTGAAACTTGCTCCACATCAGTGTCAGCTAAAGTATCCAATCTAACGCGAATGTTTCCATGATGTGCCGCTAGATATTGCGCTGACTCAGTGCCAGAATGACGCTCCATTTTGCGGTCTCTACTGGATATCTCCGTGAACCTTAGCCATAACGCCCCTTCGGCAAATAATCATGCTCAACTCGGGCTGCTCTTCATCTCAGTTGCGATTGTATTTTGGGGTATGTTACCCATAGCCTTGAAGCTTTCGGGGGCTTTTATCGATCCTGTCACTTTGACTTGGTTTCGTTTTTTGGTTGCGCTTGTGGTCAGCATACTAATCCAATGGAGCGCGGGCAGCCTTAAGCAATTTGCGGCGCTCGATGCTAAAGTCTGGTTAAGATTAGTGCTTGCGGGCGTGTTTTTGATGCTCAATTATGTGTCTTTTGTTTACTCACTCGATTATCTCGCGCCGGGTGCTGCCCAGCTGAATTTCCAGACTTCGCCCTTTTTCCTTGCCTTCGGTGGCGTGCTGTTTTTTAAGGAACGGCTGAATGCGGTGCAGCTCAGTTGTTTTGCGACACTGGCCTTAGGCATGTTGATGTTTTTCCATCCGTATTTGGATTTATCTGGCGCCAATAATCATCAGGTTTGGATTGGGGTGATGATCATTCAGTTCTCGGCGTTGTCGTGGACTAGCTATGCCTTGTTGCAAAAATCCTTATTGAATCGTTTATCGCCCGCGAACGTGCTTTTAGTGATCTATGGCTTAGGTATTTTCGTAATGGCTCCCTTTAGCGACTTTAGTCAGTTTGCCAGTATGGACAGCTTCGAGTGGCAGATTGCGCTGTTTTGCGCCGCCAATACCTTGATCGCCTATGGCTGTTTTGGGCAGTCGATGAAGTACTGGCCGACGGCACAGGTGAGTGCCATGTTGGCCCTAACGCCAGTATTTAGCTTTAGTGCCACTGCTTTGGTAGTGAGCATTGGCTGGTGGCCAGAAGTCTTCCATGCAGATGAATTAGATGGATTATCTCTGCTGGGGATTGGCGTCATTATTGTGTCTGTGATGGTGGTACAATTACTGCCACTGTATCGCAATCGTCAGGCGAAGCGTTTGCAGATTGTCTAAGGCGTACATTTTCACCTAATGGGAAAGGTCAGTGATCACTAGACTTAGCGATTTAAAACTTAAGGATATCCGTGGGGTCATCTTCGATCTCGACGGCACCTTAGCGCATTCCAATCCGGATTTTGCTGGTCTGCGGCGTGAGTTGGGGATTCATTCTGGTACGGATATCTTGGCCCATGTCGATAGCCTGAGTGCGGGTGAAGCACAGGCTCAGGCGCTGGAAATCGTCCATGAGTACGAGAGACAAAGTTCACTTAAGGCCAGTTGGATTGATGGCGCGCGTGAGCTTATCGAATGCCTACGGGCTAAATCGCTGCCCTTGGCTATTTTGACCCGCAATATGCCGGAAGCGGCGCAAATCACTATCGATAAGCTCGGCATAGATATCGAACTAGTATTAACGCGCTACGACGCGCAGCCTAAGCCGCATCCCGAAGGTATTCATCTTATTTGCCAGCAGTGGCAGCTTGCCCCCGCAGATATCTTATATGTGGGCGATTATCTATTCGATCTGCAAACCGCGCGTAATGCGGGTAGCCGCTGCGCATTATATTGCCCTGAAATTATTCCCGATTATGCCCACGAGGCCGACATGCTAGTGGCTTGCTACCATAGCTTTATCGAAGCGTGGACAGTGGGTGACTAGGCATTGTTTAGGACTGCATCTTGCTTATCTTGCTTCAGTCCCAAGCGTACGCTATCTAATAAGGCAATCAGCCAGCAGAGGATAAAGCCATACATCAGCTTGTCTGCACCATCCCGAATGGTTGCCGTGGTTTGTTTGGTCACTTCGGCCGCAATTACGCCCATATCCAGCGGCAAAACACCAGTTTGAATATCCAGCGAGATAAGCTGCGCCACTTGCATGACTTGTTGCAGCAACAGGCCGAGACTCAATATTGCCAGCACAAAAAACACTAGAGCGCTGCGTTTATGTTGCAGATAAAAATGGCCGCTGCCAGGGGCGACGAAGGCGGATAATAGTCCAGCGGTAAGGGCTTTTTTCATGGGGAAACTCTCAAAGGGAACGCTTAGCGTTTGGATGACATTGTTAAGCGAATAAGCATTAGAGTCAATCTTGAGCCATGGCTGCTTGTTAAGGAGTCTGTTTTTGTCGATATTGTGTCTTTGCGCTGCTTATTTGTCGTTTATTTATTAACACCAGTCTACACAGAGCGTATTCTTCCACTGCTTGCATGGCAGCTTCTGGAGGAAAAGGAATAAAAATGCAGATGTCTTTAAAGAAACGTGTTCAAGGGTTTACCTTAATTGAATTGGTCGTCGTGATCATTATTTTAGGCATTTTGGCTGTTATCGCCGCGCCTAAATTTATGAACTTGCAAAGAGATGCCAAAGTGAATGCCGTAAAAGGGTATTTAGGGCAGATGCAAGATATGACCAAGATGCTGCATATGAAAGCACAAATCGTCAACACCACTGGCGACGATGTTACTATCGCGACCCAATACGGTGATTATCAGTTCTATGCAGGTTTTCCTGAAACTAAGAGTGAATCTACGTCACCTAATTTGTATTTCCTAGAGACTTTTATGGATTTAGGCGTGCCTAAACAACAGACTAAAGATAATACTAAAAGGCAGGCTGATTACGGCGATATACAAGCATTTGAAGATAATGACTATTCGCGGTTGGGTTATGGAACGGGAGATTTAACTGCCGGCCAGTGCTATGCCGAATATCACCATACCTCAACTGGACACTCGTTTTTATTCGAGACCGATGGATGCTAGTTTTAGCTGTTAGCAAATTCGTTATCTGAGGCCTGTATTCATGTTGTGAATGGTCGTAGGCTCTCTTTGTTAGAGACAGATTACTGATTTCAAGCCAACAAAAAAGGAGCCTAGGCTCCTTTTTTAGTCTCTAGCTTAAGCTAGATTAGTCTTCACGTGGTTTACGTGGCTTACGCTCACCGGCAGGTTTGTCTGCACGAGGTTTGCGGTCAGCAAATGGCTTGTCACCCGTAGATGCTGTGCGAGGCTTACGATCACCCGCTGGGCGGTCACCACGTGGTTTACGGTCACCAGCAGGGCGGTCTGAACGCGCGCTACGGCCTGAATCAACAAATACTTGATCGCCAGCTTCACGGATGTTCAATGGCTTGCCACAAACACGTACTTTACGTAGGTGCTGTAACACGTCTTTTGGCATGCCGTCTGGCAGGTCAACAGTGGTCACTGCATCGTAAAGTTGGATTGCGCCAATGTAACGGCTGTCGATGTTAGCTTCGTTCGCGATAGCGCCAACGATGTTACCCACACCTACACCATTCTCACGACCTACGTCGATGACGTAACGGCACATTTTCAAATCTGGGTTATCTTTCAACGCTTCAGCTGTACCTAAGCTGGCTGGCATTGGACGCGGTTCGCGACTTCTGCGTTCACCACGCTCACCACCACGGTCGCTACGCTCGCTGCCGCGATCAGTACGTTCACTGCGCTCATCACGGGCACGTTCTTGAATTGCTGGCAATTGAAGCGGGCGTTCTTGTTGTACTTGATGCAACAAGGCTGCGGCGAGAAGATCGGTATCGACTTCTAACTGTTGGCATAGTTGAGCAACCGCTTCTTTCATGAAATCTAAATCGCCGTTGATCGTCTCAGCCAATTGCTCACCTAAGCGAGATAGACGACGTTCTGCAACAGTCTCTGGGCTTGGGATTTTCATTGGAGAAATACGGCTGTTAGTTGAACGCTCGATCGTGCGCAGCATGCGCATTTCACGGCTTGTCACAAACAGGATCGCCATACCAGTACGGCCAGCACGGCCAGTACGGCCAATACGGTGTACATAAGCTTCGGCATCATACGGAATGTCGTAGTTCACAACGTGACCGATACGCTCAACGTCAAGACCACGGGCCGCAACGTCAGTCGCGATCAATATGTCTAACTTGCCACGTTTCAGTTGGTCAACTGCACGCTCACGGGCTTGCTGGTTCATGTCACCGTGTAGTGGTGATGAAGCATAACCGCGGGCTTCTAACTTCTCGGCTAACTCAACACATGAGTTACGAGTACGCACGAATATGATTACACCTTCAGTGTTTTCAACTTCTAATACGCGTACTAAAGCTTCGAGTTTGTTGTGCTGTGATACTTGCACGAAACGCTGCTCAATTGACTCAACCGTTGTTTGGCTTGATTCAATACGAACATGCACTGGGCTGCGTAAGTGTTGGTTTGCAACACGCTTAATTTGCTCTGGCATAGTGGCAGAGAATAACGCCAGTTGGCGCTCGCTTGGCGTGTGCTCAAGGATCCATTCGATATCATCGATGAAGCCCATTTTTAACATTTCATCGGCTTCATCGAGCACGAGTGCTTTTAATGAGTCGAGTTTCAAAGTACCGCGACGCATGTGGTCCATAACACGACCAGGCGTACCCACAATAACTTGTGGACCACGTTTCAGGGCATTCAACTGTTGTTGCATGCTTTGACCGCCGTAAATTGGCAGTACGTGGAAATTCTTCATAAATTTGGCATAGCTGCTGAACGCTTCAGCAACCTGAACCGCTAACTCACGTGTTGGCGCTAATACTAAAATTTGCGGCGTGGTTTGGCTGGTCACTTTGTTTAGTAGTGGTAAAGCGAAGGCGCCAGTTTTACCTGTACCTGTTTGCGCTTGGCCTAAAATATCTTTGCCAGCCATAAGTGGGTCGATACTGGCTGATTGGATTGGCGTTGGTTTTTCATAACCTAGCTCGTCAAGAGCACGCAACAAATTCTCGGATAAGCCGAGTTCACGGAAAGTTCTTTCATCGGATGACATTGGGTTGTAGCCTTGTGGATGCGCGCGCGAAATGGCGCTAATAGTTTCACAGACAGAAAATCAACCCCGTGTCGATTTCCCGCGAACGACGGATTATAGCAGCATGGACGCCACTTTACCAATCAGAGTCACGCTATTTAACCTGTTTTCTGCATTTTTTTCGCTAAAACTGAGCAAGAAACGCGCCACTTCCCATTAATTCTTTAAATATTCGGCATTTAATTGAAGTAACTCAAATGCTGACTCAGTCACTGCTGCAAGAAAAGTGATGTCGATTGTCGCGACGGTATCTTCAGGGGTGTGATATTGGGGATGGGTCGGCACGCCAAAATACAGCCAAGGAATATTGGCTTTGTGGAAGGAATAGTGATCCGATGCCCGCAGCCAATCGGTACTTTGTATGCTACGGCCAACGGGTTTGGGGTGGGAGAGCTTAATGCACAGTCGGTTCTGTTGATTCAGTAGAGGTTTAAATTGAGTGAACTGAGTGAAGTTTCGACTGCCTTCAAGGTAAATCGCATAGGGCCTGCCGGGGTGACTCACCATATCTAAATTCAACATCAGCTCAAAAGTCGCCTCTGGCAGACGGGTTTTGAGTTGTTCGACCAAGGCGATGCTGCCATAGAGCCCAGGTTCCTCGGCATCGGTTGCGACAAACATCAGATTCACCTTAGGCAAGGTATTGGGTTGTATGGCAAATTGCTGCTGCCAATGTTTGGCAATCGCCAGCATAGCGGCGACGCCGGAGGCGTTATCATCGGCGCCGTGGTAAATCTTGCTGCCGCTCATGCCTAAATGATCGTAGTGGGCGACGATAATACGCCATCGATTCGTCGGCTCTGTCGCCATGGCGGTAGCGACCACGTTGGCGCCATTTTCTTGGGTGAAGAAGGTTTGGTATTCAAAGGGCACGATAAAGTCCGCTCCCCAAGGCTGTAAATTGAGACTCTCAAATTGCTGCTTTATATAGTCACGACTTTTTTCTGCGCCTGGAGTTTGGGTTTTGCGGCCTTCAAATTCATCTGAGCTTAATCTTGTGACAATCGCTTGTAACTCTAAGGGTTCGGCCCAAGTGAGCTTAAGCTCAGTACGCGCACAGGTTTCGGGTGAACTGGCGCAGCCAGTGAGAGTCGTTGCAACAAAGCAGGCCAGTGCTAATAAGCCAAGTCTTTGGAATTGATCTCTTATAAGGTGCATGAACGTGAACTTGGCGAGCAGCTGACCGATGCGACTGTGGTTGAATTGAGTCGATGGGCTTAGGTTTATGTCACTGAGGTTTATGTCGCTTAGTTTTTTATTTAAAAGTGATTGATGTTGCCTCGGTAACATAAGGTGAGTCACTGGGGACTGAGTGCTATCACGCATGGACATTCCTTATCGCTGAAGCCTTAGCCAGAAGATGAATATCATCTTTGCCTAAATCCAATTCTAATTCAATGATACCTCTATGTATGCGATAGCTTAAGCATATTGGATTGCTGAGCTAAAAAGAAGCGCAGTGCTTATGCGACTGCGCTTCTACTGTACTCAGGTCAAGGGCTCTACACTCAAGCCTTGGCTTGATTGGCCTTTGCCATTTCAATATCCCGTTCCAGCAGTGGCTTTAAGAAGCGTGCCGTATGGGAGGTTGGATGCTCGGCGACGTCTTCCGGCGTGCCTGTGGCTAAAATCATCCCGCCGCCACCGCCGCCTTCTGGGCCTAAGTCGATAATCCAGTCCGCGGTTTTGATCACGTCCAGATTATGCTCAATCACCACAATCGTGTTGCCGTGGGATTTAAGACGATGCAAGACATCGAGCAGCAATTGGATATCGGCAAAGTGTAAACCTGTGGTCGGTTCATCCAAGATATACAAGGTCTTACCCGTATCACGCTTAGACAGCTCTTTAGCAAGTTTCACCCTTTGGGCTTCACCGCCCGAAAGGGTGGTTGCGCTTTGGCCGAGGCGTACATAGGATAAACCCACATCCATCAAGGTTTGCAGCTTACGGGCAATGGCAGGTACGGCATCGAAGAAAGTGCGCGCATCTTCCACTGTCATCTGCAGTACTTCGTGAATATTCTTTCCTTTATAGCGTACTTCTAAGGTTTCGCGGTTATAGCGCTTACCTTTACAGGAATCGCAGGGCACATACACATCGGGGAGGAAGTGCATTTCGACCTTGATCAAGCCGTCACCTTGGCAAGCCTCGCAGCGACCACCTTTAACGTTAAAGGAGAAGCGGCCGACCTGATAACCGCGCGTGCGTGACTCTTGGGTTCCTGCAAAAATCTCGCGAATTGGGGTGAAGATGCCAGTATAAGTGGCAGGATTCGAGCGCGGCGTGCGGCCAATCGGGCTTTGGTCGATATCGACCACTTTGTCGCACTGCTCCATGCCTTCAATACGGTCATAGGGTGATGGCTCATCCACTGTCGCCCCGTTGAGCATTCTATGGGCGATCTTGAAGAAGGTATCGTTGATTAAGGTTGATTTACCCGAACCCGACACGCCCGTCACACAAGTGAATAAACCAATGGGAATGGTTAAATCCACATTGCGCAGGTTGTTGCCGCGTGCGCCAAATAACTCAATCACTTGAGTTTTGTCGAACGGAATACGCGGCGTATCAATATGAATGCTGCGCTTACCGGAAATATATTGGCCAGTGACTGACTCTTCACAGGCGATGATTTTCTCAATCGGGCCGTCGCAAATCACTTCGCCGCCGTGTACGCCAGCGCCAGGGCCTATGTCGATCACGTGATCCGCCATGCGGATCGCATCTTCATCGTGCTCAACCACAATTACTGTGTTGCCCAAATCCCGCAGGTGGATCAGGGTTTGCAGCAGACGTTCGTTATCCCTTTGATGCAGGCCGATTGAAGGTTCGTCGAGCACATACATCACGCCGACAAGTCCGGCACCAATTTGGCTGGCGAGTCGAATCCGTTGGGCTTCACCGCCCGAGAGGGTTTCCGCCGAGCGTGATAGGCTCAAATAATTGAGGCCCACGTTCACGAGGAAACCTAAGCGATCGCGGATTTCTTTTAAAATCTTCTCGGCGATCTGCGCTTTTTGGCCACTAAACTCGACTTTCTCGAAGTAATCTAAGGCTTCGCCAATCGACCAAGTGGTGAGTTGCGGCAGATTGATATCGCCTAAAAACACGTTACGGGCTTCTTCGCGCAGACGTGAACCACCACAGCTTTGGCAGGCTTGGGTGTTGATAAACTTGGCTAATTCGTCACGTACCGAGTTGCTTTCGGTTTCGCGATAGCGCCTGTCCATGTTGTTGAGAATGCCTTCGAAGGGGTGATTACGCACCACCACATCACCACGATCGTTGATGTACTTAAAGGCAATGCTATCTTTGCCTGAACCGTACAGGACGATTTTGCGGACTTTTTCGCTGAGCTGCTCATAGGGCACTTCGACGTCGAACTTATAGTGTTCGGCGAGTGAGCTAAGCATTTGGAAATAATAGAAGTTGCGTCTATCCCAGCCGCGAATCGCACCGCCCGCCAGTGACAGCTCGGTGTTGCTGATCACGCGCTCAGGATCGAAAAATTGTTGTACCCCTAAACCATCACAGGTTTGGCACGCGCCGGCTGGATTGTTAAAGGAGAAGATCCTTGGCTCTAATTCCGCCATCGAATAACCGCAGTGCGGGCAGGCAAAGTTGGCCGAGAAGATCAGCTCTTCACCTTTTGCTTTACCAGTACCAGTGTCGTCATCCATGGTGGCGACGGTCGCTATGCCGCCGGAGAGTTCCAGCGCAGTTTCGAAGGATTCCGCTAAGCGTTGCTTGATATCGTCACGCACTTTAAAACGGTCGACGACCACTTCAATCGTGTGTTTAACGTGTAAGTCTAAGGTTGGTGGATCGGTTAAGTCACACACTTCACCGTCGATACGCGCGCGGATATAACCCTGCGCCGATAGACCTTCGAGCAATTTAACGTGTTCACCCTTACGGGCGTTGACCACAGGTGCGAGCAGCATCAAGCGGCTGTCTTGGGGCATTTCCAACACTTTATCGACCATTTGGCTAACGGTTTGCGCCGCCAAAGGTTGATTGTGTGTCGGACAACGCGGCTCACCCACGCGGGCAAACATCAAGCGCAGGTAATCGTAAATTTCGGTAATCGTGCCCACGGTTGAACGTGGGTTATGGGAAGTGGATTTTTGCTCTATGGATATCGCAGGGCTTAAGCCTTCGATATGGTCCACATCGGGCTTTTCCATCAAACTCAAAAATTGGCGAGCATAGGCTGACAAGGACTCGACGTAACGTCGCTGGCCCTCGGCATATAAAGTATCGAAAGCAAGGGAGGATTTGCCAGATCCTGATAAGCCCGTGATGACAATCAGTTTATCCCTTGGGATAGTCAGGTTGATATTCTTGAGATTGTGGGTGCGTGCGCCGCGTATTTCAATCTTATCCATCTATCGCTCTAATGCCATATGCTTAAAAAAATGAGCATAAGTATCGCACAGTTCCGCGGCTGAGTTTAGTTGATTCTGTGATCGGCACCAATCCTAGGGCTGGCACTGGCTTTTAATCATCTTGCTGACAGTGGCAGTTATGTACCGAGTGGATTAACTAAGATTAATGCGGTTGTTGCGTACTGACTCACAGGACAAATGTGAACACTATGTTAGACTCGTTTCCATGTGCCTGAGCGTTAAATAGGGCAGAAAAATAAACATGTTAACCCGAGCACGGTCAATATAGGTCCGTGATAATCGGGATAAAAGTTAACTGTACAGGCAGTGGTTTAGGCCACTATTTCCTTTTGAGCAAATCCTTTTGGGTGTGGTAACATGCGCCCCTTAAAAGACTTCAATCCAGGGCAAAATCATGGGTAACAACGGACTTTCGGGTACTGAGAAAAAAGTCGCGTTTTCTTTAGCCAGTGTATTTGGTTTACGCATGATGGGCTTGTTTATGATCATGCCCGTCTTTGCACTTTATGGTCAGCACCTCGAAGGTTTCTCGCCGCTGTGGGTCGGTATTGCTATCGGCGCCTACGGTCTGACTCAAGCTGTGCTGCAAATCCCCATGGGGATTTTATCTGACAAATATGGTCGCAAGCCGATTATTCTTATCGGTCTGGTGCTGTTTGCCATTGGTAGCTTGATTGCCGCCAACGCTGATTCGATTTACGGCGTGGTGTTTGGTCGCGCAGTGCAGGGCATGGGCGCGATTGCCGCAGCCGTGTTGGCGCTGGCAGCGGATTTAACCCGCGACGAACAGCGTACTAAGGTCATGGCGATTATTGGTATGTGTATTGGCGGCTCTTTTGCGCTGTCCTTACTGGTCGGCCCGATTGTGGCGCAACATGTTGGCTTATCAGGCTTGTTCTTCCTCACGGCGATTCTCGCTGTGACGGGCATGTTGATCGTGCAATTTTTAGTACCGAATCCGATTTCCCACGCGCCTAAGGGCGATACGTTAGCCACGCCTGCCAGACTCAAGCGTATGTTGACCGATCCCCAACTGTTTAGACTCGATGCGGGGATCTTTATTCTGCATTTAGTGTTAACCGCAGTATTCGTGGCCTTGCCGCTGGATCTGGTGGATGCGGGGCTCGTGAAAGAAAAACACTGGATGCTGTATTTCCCCGCTTTTGTGGGCGCGTTTTTCCTGATGGTGCCGTTAATTATCATTGGGGTTAAACGTAAGAATACTAAAGCTATGTTCCAAATCGCCTTAGTGATCATGATAGTGGCGCTGTTGGCGATGGCTTTATTCTCTAAAAACTTATGGGTGTTGAGCTTTGCCGTGGTGCTGTTTTTCACTGGCTTTAACTATTTAGAAGCCTCATTGCCCAGTTTGATTGCCAAATTTTGCCCCGTCGGTGAAAAAGGTTCGGCCATGGGCGTGTATTCCACTAGCCAGTTTTTAGGGGCCTTTTGTGGTGGTATGCTGGGCGGTGGCGCCTTCCAATTAGTGGGCGCGGTCGGGGTGTTTATTGTTGCTGTGATCTTAATGTCTATCTGGTTATTCCTGACATTGGGCATGGAAAATCCCGTGCTGTTAAAGAGTTACACCTTAGAAGCCGAAGTCAAAGACAAGGCACAAGCGCGGGATATGGCGGCTCAGTTATCACAGCTCATGGGCGTCGTCGAAGCGATCGTCGTGTTGGACGAGAAAGTGGCTTACTTAAAGGTTGATGAGCATTTCGATTTAAGAGAAGCACGAGCTGTGTTAGGCTCTGCTCAATAATATCTGGGTCCGCCGTGTGGTATTTGGGGAAGCTGATTTTCCTCTATGGCGACACAGATAAACAACATACTGAATTAATAGATTATTTAAAGAATCGCAGGAGATTTCAATGGCCAGTCGTGGTGTTAACAAGGTAATTTTGGTTGGCAATTTGGGACAAGATCCAGAAGTGCGTTATATGCCAAACGGTAATGCAGTCGCTAACATCACAGTTGCGACCAGCGAATCGTGGAAAGACCAACAAGGTCAACAGCAAGAGCGTACTGAATGGCACCGTGTGGTTCTGTTCGGCAAATTAGCTGAAATTACAGGTGAATACCTGCGTAAAGGTTCACAAGTTTACCTCGAAGGTAAACTGCAAACTCGTAAGTGGAAAGACCAAAGCGGTCAAGACCGTTACAGCACTGAAGTGGTTATCGATCAAAGCGGTAGCATGCAAATGCTAGGTAGCCGTGGTCAAGGTGGCCAAGCACAAGGCGCGCCAATGGGCGGCGGCATGCCACAAAACGCAGGTTACCAATCTGCACCACAACAAGCGGCACCAGCGCAAAATCAATATGCGCCAGCCCCTCAAGCTGCACCTGCTTACCAAGCGCCAGCTCAGCAACAATATGCTGCGCCAGCACCTGCTCAGCAGCAATATGGACAACAACAAGCTCAACCACAGCAAGGCGGTTATGCGCCTAAGCCACAAGCCGCTCCAGCGCCTGCTTACCAAGCGCCAGCAGCACCGGCACAACGTCCTGCACCACAACCACAGCAAAACTTCACTCCAGATTTGGATGATGGCTGGGATGACGATATCCCGTTCTAGCTTGATTATCTAGCATAGTTCTAAGATTCAAACACAAGGCCCCGTTTACGGGGCTTTGTTTTAATTGCAATTTTCCGTCGATAGCAAATCGTTGAGTTGCTTTCAAACCATTTACAGGATGTAGAGATGGAACCATTTTTTGAGTTGGATGCTTTCTATCACAGGGATGTTTATTTTGTGTATTCGGAGCAGAATGAGCAGCCCTATATTGATAGTTTTACTAAGCCTTTGAATTGTGTAACGCCCCTTTACTATGAGGTGGATGTGCTTGATGAGGCGATTACCCAGTACGACATTTTGCCTACCATAGGCCTTCCCCTTGTCAGTTCATTATTTGTCGAGCAATTTCGTGCAGTTAGCGACAAAGAAGTCCAGTTTATCCCTGCTCAAATACGTGATAATAGCGGAGATATCAATCATCAATTTTATGCGATGAAGGTGCTTAAGCGTTTCGCCTGTATCGATATGAATCGCTCGAAAGTCAGTTATCGCCGCTATGGTGAATGTCAGTCACTCCAAATCCAGACTTTAGTGATTGATGCCAGCAAGGTGGAGGGAGCGTCGATATTTTCGCTACAGGAAAAACTGGCTTATATCATAGTGAATCAAACTATTCGCGATCTGTGTCAGCCGCTTCGGGGCGTAGAGTGTTTGCCGCTGGATGAGGCATTTGGATCGAGATTTTGGTGAGATTATTTCTAAAGATATTTTGCTAAATATCAAGGCTATAAACTATTTTTAGTACGCCATAAGGTATTGATTTTGTGACTTAAAGTGCTTTAGGTACTATAGTGACTGCTTATTTTATCTGAAACTTAGGTGTGCGCTTCCTAGGTTTCTTATTTGATTTTGGGGGAAAAGTGCGAATTTTAATGAACAATTTCAAGGTGATTAGTTTGATGCGCCAGTGGTTACTGCTGGCATTATTAAGTGTGGCGTTGCCGCTACAGGCGAGCGAAGAGCCGCTGTGGATGGGGACGGCTGACTTGCCCATGAGTGGGCGAATCCATACCGGTGAACTTGCCAATGGCATGCGCTATTTATTAGTGAGCAATAAGACGCCAGAGCAGGCTGTCATAGTACGCATGCGGGTGGACGTGGGCTCAGTGGTGGAGTCTGATACCGAGCAGGGGTTAGTGCATTTTCTTGAGCACATGGCCTTTAATGGCTCGACGGGTTTGGCTGCGGGGGAGATGATCCCGACATTGCAGCGTCTTGGTCTGAGTTTTGGCGCCGATACCAATGCTGTGACTGAGTTTCAGCAGACGGTTTATCAATTCAACTTGCCAAGTAATAGCCAAGATAGAGTCGATACTGCTTTATTTTTAATGCGTGAAATTGGCAGTAATCTATTACTCGACCCAGCGCTAATTGAACGTGAAAAAGCTGTGGTATTGGCTGAACTGCGTGAGCGTAGCGGTGCGGATCTGGAGAATTACCGCAATCAATTACAGTTCTTAATGCCGCAAACATTGCTGTCAAAGCGCTTACCTGTGGGTGAAGCGAACAGCATCAAGAATGCTACTCGCGAGACGCTGCTGTCTTTATATCAGCGTTTTTATACGCCCTCACGTACTACTGTAATTGTGGTCGGTGATATCGAGGTGGCCGCAGTTGAACAAAAGATAAAACAACAGTTTACCGGTTGGCAGGCCGCGCCTTTAGCGGCGAAGGTGAAGCCGCAAGCGATTGGCACTGTCGCTGAGCGTCAACGCGTCGAGGCTGCGGCATTTTTCGATCCTAGCCTATCGACCTCGGTTTCACTCGGCATGCTCAAACCTATGGCATACCCTACCGACAGCCCTGCCGTGCGCGAGCAGGAAATACTGCTCGAACTCGCCCACGGCATCTTGTATCGCCGAATGGAGTCGCAGTTACTGCATAGCCAAGGTTTATCTGGCGTTAGCCTGCAGGTTGGGGAGCAATTTGATATCGCCTACGGCACTCAAATGAGCTTAGGTACGCAGGAAAATAACTGGCAAGAGGGCATAGCAATATTGGAGCAAACCTTGCGCCAAGCAAAAGAATTTGGTTTTAGTCAGCAGGAAATTGACCAACAAATCAAACGTATGCACAAAGGATATCAGCTCAGCGCTGCGGGTAGCAGTACTATCCACAGTGTGAATATTGCTGATGGGTTAGTCTACTCGGTCGCAGAAAAGCGCGTGCCTGTAGAGCCTGAATGGCAGCTGGCATTTTTTGAAAAAATAATGCCAACAGTGACGCCGCAAAAGCTAAAGCAAGTGTTTAATCAGACTTGGAACGCCACGCCGTATCTGTATCTAACCAGCAATAAGCCCATCGAAAATGTTGAAAAACAGCTTATTGCTAGCTATGAGAAAAGCCGCAAACAAGCTGTGAGTGCGCCAGTAACTAAGGCAATTGACGAGTTTGCATACACTCAATTTGGCGATCAAGGCAAGTTAATCGCCGATAGTCGCGATGCCGAAACGGGCATTCGTCAGTTGCAGTTTACCAATGGTGTGCGCCTTAATCTTAAACCTACTGACTTTAATAAAGGCACTACTTTGGTCAGCCTCAACATAGGCTTTGGTGAAGTGCCATTCCCTGAGTTAGATGGCTTATCTTATCTGTTTAACAGTGCGTTTGTGCAGGGTGGACTCAAGGCCCATGATTATGAAAGCCTGCAGGAGATTTTTGCTGGGCAAGATATTTCCATCAACCTAGGCGTGCGTGAGCAGAGTTTTGGCGGTGAGATCAGTACCAATGCTGCAGAACTGCGCACGCAGCTCGGTTTAATGACGGCCTTTTTGATTGAACCCGGCATGAATAAGCAGGCCGAGCAATTGTTCCGCGAGCAAGTGATTGCCGAGCAGCAAAGTCTCCATAGCAACCCGCAAACTGAGTTTTCTAATCAGTTTGACCGTATCTCCCACAGTGGTGATAAACGATATGGTTATGGTGAACCGGAAGAAATTTTAAAACGTCAGTTTGCAGAGCTGGCGCCGAGTTTCCATTCAGCCGTCGAGCAAGGGGCAATTGAAATCGCCATGGTAGGGGATTTCGACGAAGCCAGCGCCATCGCTGCAGTGGCTGAAACTCTCGGGGCAATCAAACGCAGCCCCATTAAAAATAGCCAGTCGCTAGTGCCTGTGTTCCCGAAAGTGCCCGCTAAGATGACGTTAACACACTATGGTCATCCCGATTCAGCGGCGCTGGCCATGGTGTGGCCAACAACGGATATGACTCACCTAAGCCAACACGCTGGACTGGGATTGTTGGAGCAAGTGCTCAGCATCCTATTAACGGAAAATGTGAGAGAAAAAGCGGGCGCGAGTTATTCGCCATCGGCCTTTTCTTACAATGATCTCAATGCCAGCGGTTATGGTTATCTCGGTCTATTTAGCGTGACGACTCAAGCCATGTTGCCAACGGTTTCCGAGTATTTCACCGCTGCAGTTAACCAAGTGAAGCAGCCGCAGGGGATTAGCGAAGACTTACTTAACCGAGCCCGCCAACCAGTGCTTGAATGGATGCAAGCCGCGCCGCAAAGCAATGGTTTTTGGTTAGATTTGGCATCAAATGCCCAGAGTTATCCCGGGCGCTTTGCTGCTTTCAAACAAAGACAAGCGTTGGCGCAGAAGATGACACCGGCAGAGCTTAGTAAACTGGCACAGCAATATCTGCCAGCTGATGGCAGTTTAACCATCCAAGTCCTTCCTGCACCACTTGAACCCCAGCAATGAGTGTTGGTGCATAGAATAGAAGATTGATCATTCACCGCCATATCCCCTGTGCTAGCCAGTGCAGGGGATATTTGTTTCTGTTCCTTCTGTTCCTTCAATTTAGGGCCAATTCCACGGCCTATATCCCTTGGTCGCAAACGGAAATACCTGTTGTCGAAAAAGCCACTCACTTAACTGCGCTCGCCCCACTACTCTAGGCGCAACTTATTTGCGAGGAGATGGGTGAGGTATATGTTGCGATATCTTTTGTGTAGTTTTTGTTTAGTGCTTCTGTATCCAACTGGGATAGATATGTACTTGGTTGGTTTACCGCAAATCGCGCAGGATTTAGGCGCGAGTGAAGCACAGTTGCATATCGCTTTTTCTGTGTATCTTGGCGGAATGGCGGCAACCATGCTTTTTGCTGGCAGCGTAGCGGACCGATTAGGGCGCAAGCCTGTCACTCTATTCGGCGCTATTGTCTTTGCCTTAGCTTCGTATTTAGGTGGTATGGCTGAGACAAGCAATCAGTTCTTACTCATTCGTTTTATGCAGGGAATTGGTGCCGGTTCCTGTTACGTTGTCGCCTTTGCTATTCTACGCGACACCTTAGACGATAAGCTCCGAGCTAAAGTGCTCTCAATGATCAATGGTATTACATGTATTATCCCGGTCATCGCACCTGTTATTGGGCATGTAATTATGCTCAAGTTCCCTTGGCAGAGTCTGTTTAACACTATGGCTGGTATGGGACTATTGGTCTGTTTGTTATGTACTTTTGTATTAAGGGAGACTAAGCCAGCGCAGAGTAGGATTGAGGATGTTAATCGTGAGCTGACGTCGCAAGAGTCTTTTCGTCAGTCCTTTTTCCTCAGCCGGCTTGTTATGACGACTCTAGGTGTGACTACGATTCTGAGTTATGTGAATGTGTCTCCCATGCTGATCATGGGGCAGATGGGGTTTGACCGCGGGCAATATTCTAATGTTATGGCATTGACAGCGTTAGTGAGTATGCTGGTATCGTTCTCGACTCCTTTTGCACTTGCTGTGCTTAAAGAAAAAAGTTTGATGTTGATTTCACAGCTGTTATTTGCAGCTGCCGCGCTAGTGTTTGTGCTAACTCAGGTGCAATATTTTAGCCTTAATGTGAATTTATTAGGCTTTGGTTTTGTCTGTAGCGGATTCGCTATTGGATTTGGTGTGACTATGAGCCAAGCACTGAGCCCCTTTGCATCGCGTGCTGGGGTGGCAAGTTCATTGTTAGGTATTGCACAGGTTTGTACTTCAGCACTGTATATTTGGCTGATGGGATTAATAGGTATTAGTCCACTTAACATATTGTTGCTGATATTAGCCTTGGGCTCTGTTATCAGTACCTTACTCATATTATGTGTGCCTACAGCACCGAGCGTTTATCTAGATGAAGAAATCACTCGCACGTCTTGACCTTAATCTATTGTTTACTCTACAACTTCTCTTACAAGAGCGGAGTGTGACTAAGGCCGCTAAAAAGCTCAATGTTACGCCATCGACCGTGAGTAAATCCTTGGCGAAATTGCGTGATTGGTTTGACGATCCTCTGTTTGTCAAAACACCGCATGGATTCCAGTTAACGCCATTAGCTCAAAGCATGGAGCAAGACTTAGCCGATTGGTTGCAAATGGGCAAACAGCTTATGGGCAAGCGCGGGAATGATATGACGAAAGGGCTCAGTTTTGAGCTGATGCTTGAGTCACCTTTGTCGCTCATTATGCTTAATCAATTAACGGGGGCTATTTATCAACACTACCCAGATGCAAAAGTGAAAGTACGAAATTGGGATTATGATTCACTGGAGGCCATTATTCGCGGTGAGGCTGACATAGGTTTTACAGGTCGAGAGAGCCATCCTCGCTCCAAGGAATCCCTTGATTTATTGCCGTATTTTATCGATTTTGAGGTTTTATTTACCGATCTTCCTCAGGTGTATTTACGCCGCGATCATCCAGCCTTGCAGGAAGAGTGGAATATAGACACTTTCTTAAAATACTCGCATATCAATATCTTGTGGGAAAAGAGCGAAACCTGGGCCTTAGATGATGTGCTTATCGAGCTTGGGTTAAGCCGCAATATTGTGCTGACCTTGGCCAGCTTTGAGCAGTCACTGTTTGTCGCGGCTCAGCCTCACCACAGTATGATGGCAATCGCGCCGCAATACTGTGAGCAATATGCCCGCCAATTACACCCTGACTTAGTCACTCGCCCGATCCCGATAAGTGGCGAATATCTTAATAAACTCGCGATCCCTTTTACCTTGATTTGGCATAAGAGAAACAGCCACAACCCCAAAATCACTTGGCTGCGAAGCAAGATAAAATCGATTTACCAACAGCATGATTAAGGTTTCTATTTACTGCTTTCACTTTGTTGGGGAATACCCAATTGCTGGCAAATATGTTGGATACACAGTTCCCGCTGCTGACACCAAAGCCCATAGCTCACGGGGATAAGTTTAATGCCTGCGCGCTGTAAGAGTTTATACAGTTCAATATCGAAAAAGTCCGCCCAAGGTCCTGGGTAACCGATTAAATCTATCGCTAAATATTGGTCACCATAACGGCACAGAATATCCAGTTCGAGTCCCGCCATATGGTAGGCGCGCCATACTGTAATCCCTTTTTCTTCAATCGCGTGTGCCACCGACTGGCCAAATGTATCGAGTGCATCGACATAATTATGTGCTGCTTGAAATTGGCCCGCCGATGCTAAGTAAGTTGCCAGTAAATTATTGTTGGGGAGTTCATGCTCTTGTACCGATAAAAATAGCCATTGCGCCTGTTTGGCTCGGGTAATCGCGACGTTGAACATATCGGCTCGATTTAAATACACGGCGGCGCGGCTGTCGTTGGCCGTAATGCTAAACGACAGCAGCATGATATCGCGCTCTTCCCCTTGAAAACCAAAGGGCGTGGCAATCCTCAATTGATGACGTTCTATTTGTTGTGCGCTAAAGCGTGCGAGGATCTGCTGGGATAAATACTCAGTTTGATTGCGAAAACAGGAGAGCACACCAATGCTGGCGGGCACTAATGTATTCATTTGGTCATCAATCAGTTGTGATAACTTTTGAATTAATGCCTCCGCTTCTAGTCTGTTAACTCCCTTGCTATCCCGCGCGCCTGTCACTTGTATTCTATGTAAGTGTCCTGAACTCGTGCAGGGTCTGTGCTGCATAATTTTCAGCATGCCTTGATAAAACTGCTGATTACTAAATTGGATCAGCTCAGGTTTACTCCGAAAATGCTCATTTAAAAATACCACTTGGGATTGGCTCGCAAGGGATTGTGATACTAAGTCGAGCATACTGGCATCACGGTAGCTCATTAGGCCGCGGCAATCCGCAGCAAGTCCGAGTTGGGTCTGGATTTGGGTTTGCTTTGCGCGGGATAAAAACGAGAAATGGCGCAGCTGTTTACTGTCGCCCACCACCAGTGCCGCTTTTGCCCGCTGTAAGGCCGGTAAACAGGCGGCAATATTGGCTTGGGTGGCTTCATCAATAATCACTAGATCAAACATTTGCTGCTCCATGGGCAGCACTTTATGCAAGCTGGCAAGGCTAGATAACCAAATGGGAAAGGTTTGCTTTAAGGCATCAAAATCCGTTTTGTAGAAACCGTCGAGTTGCTTAGCGGACTGCCGAGCGCGAAGTGCACTGGCAAAACTCACCAGTGTACTGCGCTTATGTTTGAGTAATTGGTTTAATCGATAGTGAGTGGCCAATTGTAAGTATTTGAGGCTTAAGTCTTCTTTTTGGGCGATGAGGGCGGTTAATTTATCGAGCACATCCCATTGCTGAGCAAACTGTTTGATCCCGGCACGGTAAGCCCAGTTGTAAAATCCTAAGCGCCAGCGCGATTGTCCTTGTTGTAAGGTCGCCAGTTTTTGGCCGCGACGTATGGCGTGTCGGCAATGGTGAATAAAACCGGCTTCCATTTTGGTTTGCTCGCGAGTCACAGTATTAAGTTGCTGTTTTGCATTGAGTAGTAGGATATCCGAGAGGGTTTCAGCAGTCGCAGGATGCTGACCATGCAGCATTTCATCTATCTGGTTTTTAAGGACTTTAATAAATTGCGGCGAGCCGGCGCGAATAAGGCTGCTCCCAAGCTGGAATTGTTGCTGCAACTTATCGGCAATCACATCAACGGCAACATCGGTGTGGGCGACGATGAGGACAGATTTACCCCTTAATACCTGCTCCGCCGCCACTGTGGCTATGGTGTAACTTTTACCCGTTCCCGGTGGACCCGATATTTGCCCCAAAGTTTGATTGGCCGCCACCTTTAAGGCTTGAATTTGTGCGCGGCTTAATAGCCCAGGAAGGTAATTCTCTTGGGTATCGACATTGTGACTAACTGAATCTCGAGTTGGCGCTTGCCCAAACAGCGCTTGAAGCGGCGCAGAGTGTGAAGGCGCTGTGATGAGATTGTCGAGTTCGTGCAATATGCCGCGACTTGCCTGCGAACGCTCTGCAAGAATAATTTGGCTGCGACTAACCATAAACCGCCCACGTTTACGGCATAAGCCAGTGAATTCAGTCTCATCGATCAGCTTGGGAAAATGCAATAAATGACTGGTATCAACATCGGCTTGGCCCGCCCGCAGCCAAGCTATCCAGCCACTGACATCCGTTGGATTATCGCGTAACTCTTGACTTAAGCTGTGTCCTTCAACGACTAATTTTTCTAACAGGGCTTCATTGATGGTGAATGGCCCGCCGCCAGAGAAGCTGTTATTAGATTCGAGGTAAATGTTATCGCCATCGGCCTGCAATTGGCATTCGCGGTACAGCAATGGCGTGACGACTTTACGTTTTTCGCCATTAAGCTCGACAGTGCCGCAGAAAAACAGACAAGAGTGCAATAATATTTTTTCACGTAGATACAAGGCACTACGCGCCATTAATGCGGAGGCAGGAGCAAATGGCACCGGCAAGCGAGGCAGAAAGCCACTGCTTAACTCGTCTTCACCTTGGAGCAATAGCTTTTCTTGCTCAGCAAGTTTGTGGCTAGACCAAAGGTTAATTTCAGCACTATCGTGTTGAAAACACTGTTTGTAGTAGTTAAGAATCCCTTGCAAACCCTATCCATCCCAAAGGCTTAATTGGCGGTGCGAGAGTAACTCAATCGCATAAGTCGAACAAGGTTTGCACCAACTGTGGATGATTTCTCCATGGTCGCAATAGCCTAAAAGAGAGGTATTCGATATGCCAGCCTTATTGCTCTGGAGCGGAAGCGTTTTTGTAGATGTGAACTAAGGTATCAGCAATCGCATTTGTATCAATTAAGGGCCCGAAAAGTGGCGTTTGTATCAGTATTTTGTGTGTTATTGAAATGTTTGTTAAGTGTTTGAGTTTGTGAAATATTTGTTTTTGTTTTTAGTGGAAATTGCCATTGTTGTCATTGTATAACTGCGTAGACTGAACTGAATTTTTGTCTGCTAATGAGGGAAACAATGATAAAAAGTAAGCTAAAGGGATTCGCGGTTTTGACCTTCGCCTGTTTAGGCGTGACCGCTTGCGGTGGTTCTGATAATGACAAGGATGAGGATACCTCTAAAACTGATACTTATGTGCAATTCTATAATGCGACAGTGGGGAGCACTGCTACCGCGCTGAAGATTGGCGATAAAACCTATGAAAGCGTGAGCTACGCAGATGCGATGCCACGATTTACATCTACCCCCGGTGTGAGTGAAGTAGAGGTGATGGGTAAGGATGCGGCAAATAAAGATATTTCACTCTACAAAGAGAATATCGATTTAAAAACGGCAACCGACCATTTCTTTGTATTGCATGGGGATTTTGCCTCGCCAGCCCTTTTGAATATCAATTACTCGCGTACCGAGCTCGATAAACAAAATGCCGAAGCGGACAAGAGCAAGATGCAATTATTGATTGCACACACTGCGACTGATGCACCTGCCTACGATGCCTATATTGCCAAAGCGGATAAAGGCTTTGCCGATGCAGTGATGCTAGGCAGCGTCTCCTATGGTGAGGTTTCAACACCACAGATTTTAGATACGGGCGACTATAAAATTTATCTGACTGCGGCGGGTACGACCAATATCAGTTACACCACGGCAAGCATTAACTTTAAAACCAAGGTGCCTTATAAGTTGATTTTAAGGGAAAGCTTTGGCGCTTCAGCCGCTAAAATCAGTTTAGACAGCGTCGACTCAACCACCAATGTGCGTAACCATGTCGCCCTCGAAAGCAGTGTAGATTTTAGGGTATTCAATGGCTTGGCTACACATAATGTTGATGTAAAAGTAGTGAGTAGTAAGCAAGAAGCGCTATTTAGCAATGTGGCCCCCTTCGGCGTAACAGCTTACCAAGGCGCCGAGTTTAATGACTTTGGTGTGAGCGTACTTGACCATACAAGCCAAGCTAAATTACTCGACAATGTGCTGATCACCCTTAATCAAGATGATATTAAAACCATCTTCATTTACGAGCAGGCGACAGAGCAGGGCAGCCAAGTGAAGGCGATGGAGATGAAGCAAACTCAGACGCCAAGTCCCTATAGCTTTAAGTTTGACATCGTGAGTTTTGCCGATAAAAGTAATCTCACTGTATATTTCTTAAAAGCAAATGACACGATTGAAACTGCGGTAAATAAAATCACTGCGGTCAACCCAGCTAGCCCTCAGTCAGTGACTGTACCTGCAGGCGAATATTCTATTAAAGTCATCGCAGTCGAAAACGGCACTAAAACCGTTGTCTATGCCTCCGATTTAATGGATTTCAGCAATGAAGATAATGTCACTATGGTGCTGAATAAAGATGCTGCCACTAGCTTTGGTTATAACTTGATTAAGCTCTAACCGTTAAGGTGAGTGAACTTAGCTAATACAAGAGCGCTACTTAGGTAGCGCTTTTTATTGATTGTGGCAGTGGGGTTAATGTAGGCTAATCGGCAAAATTAAGCTGAGTGGTGGTTGTGTGGATAACGCGAGCAGCATAGGAAAAGGAGTTCACTGTGATTAGCAAAGGATTTAAAGACGGCCATTTCCAAATTGGTGAAGGCAGTATTAGCGGCACCATAGCGTGCATGTTAGCCATATTATCGTTTTTAGGTGTATTGGCGTTTCATTTCCCTGAATACCTGACTACCCCCGAATTACGCCAAAGTTATAACGTCGATATTATTCGCAGTTTGATATTTGTCGCCTTAGTGGTGTCGGGCAGCTTAGGTTTATTAAATTTTATTCGAAATAAAAATAAACGATTTGGCTTTGTCGCTTGGGTATTTGTGAGCTTGGCGATTGCCTTTGGTGGTCATCAAGTCGAGGTCGAGCCTTTTGCCAATCATAAGGTCTCACTGGGGTTAGATTGGTTTATTTTAGACTTATTAGGTTCAACCTTAATTTTTATTTTTATCGAAAAATGGCTACCCCATAAACCTGAACAGCCAATATTGAGACCCGAATGGCAAGGGGATTTAAATCATTTTTTGGTGAATCATTTAGCGATTGGATTTGTATTATTGGTGACGAATCAATTTGTGCAGTCGACCTTTTCTTGGGCTATTTCCAGCACAGTGCAAAGCTTTATCGCAGGTCTGCCCTTTGTGTTGCAACTGCTGTTGATTCTATTGGTCGCCGATTTAATGCAATATGCGGCGCATCGCGCTTACCATGAGATCCCATTCCTGTGGCGTTTCCATTCGGTACACCATAGCGCCAAGCATTTAGATTGGTTGGCGGGATCAAGGCAACATATGTTTGAGTTGATCGCCACCCGTTGTCTAGTACTTACGCCGATTTTTATCTTGGGATTCTCTAAAGACATCATCAGTATTTATGTCATTATCGTTGGCGTACAGGCGGTATTTAACCATGCCAATGTCCAAGTTAACTTCGGTTGGCTACGTTACTTAATCGTCAGCCCGCAGTTCCACCATTGGCACCATGCTTCCGATAAGGCGGCTATAGATCGTAACTATGCCGCCCATTTTTCATTTTTAGATTACCTCTTTGGAACCGCAGTTCGAGGTCAGAAAGAGTGGCCAGAGCAATATGGTGTCGTCGGTGATTACATGCCCGTTGGCATGTTTAAGCAGCAATTATATCCCCTCGGTTTAGCGAAGAAGGACACAAAATAACGGCGCTGCATTTGGAGTGGTTCGTTTTGGAGTGGTTTGTTTTGGAATGATTATCTGGAAGTCAATGTGAGGTCAACTGAGTAGCAATGTTTAAGTGATGGTTAACTCTGACACTGGGACAGCAAAAAGCCCAACACAGCGTTTTTAATTGGCGCTTTGTTGGGCTTTTTTGCAGTTAATATCGCAAGTGTTATTCGCTGATTTTCAGCTCTTGGCCTGGCTTAATAATGCTCTTGCTATTGAGCTGGTTCCACTTCATTAAATCAGCCAGTTTGACCTTATTCTTACGGGCGATTTTATCCAGCGAATCGCCGGATTTTACCTTGTAGGTTTTGGCTTTTGCCGTTGGCATATCGGCCGATTTTGAGCTGGTGGTTTTAGTGCCGTTGGCATTTGTTTTGGTCGATGACTTGGCTTTGCTATCGGACTTAGTGTTGGCTTTAGCGGGTTCTGGCTCATTATCATTGGCTGCCATTGGCGTTAAGAGTGTGAGCTCTTGGCCGATTTTGAGGCGATCAGAGGTCAGGTTATTAGCCTGTTTTAATGCCTTGACTGATGTATCAAACTTAGCCGCGATTGTGCCTAGGCTGTCGCCGGACTTAACGATATAGCTTTGGCTGTCATAGCGTTTTTGGGCGTAGAGTTTGTCGTGATTTTCTTGATATTGGCCTATGTTTTCCAGCGGTAAGGCGATCTGATATTTGCCTTTGCTCGGGATCACGCCTTGGCGAAAGCCCGGGTTATAGGTTTTAAATTCTGCCTTGCTCAGCCCTGCCGCATTGGCGATTTGGCCGATATCCACGCCATTGGGCGCAGGGACTCTATCTAAGAAAGGGCGGTTCGCAATCGGTCGCACTTTTAGATTGTAATGATTGGGTGCGCGAATAATTTGAATAAAGGCCAGCCACTTAGGCACAGTTTGTACGCGTTTGGCCGGAATGCCCAGCGACCAAAAGTCCGTTGGTTTACCCTTGGCTTTATTCTTGTTGATGGCGGCTTTAATCACCAATTCACCGGTATTGTAGGCGGCGACGGCGTTGATCCAGTCTTTGTCTAAGGTGTCGTACAAATGCTGTAGATAGTCGAGCACGGCATCGGTTGAGGCCAGTGCATCTTTGCGACCGTCGTAGGCTGAGTTAACCGTTAAGCCAAAATTACGCCCAGTGGCGGGGATCATCTGCCACAGTCCAGCTGGGCCGTTTGCCTGTGCCAGTGGATTGTAACCACTTTCGACTATGGGTAATAACGCCAATTCTAATGGCATGTTACGGGCTTCGAGCTGGCTGACGATGTAATACAAAAAGGGTTCGGCGCGTTCGCCGACTTGGTTCATAAATTTCTGTTTATCATCGAAAAAGTTACGCTGTTTGCGCACTTCGGCATCGTCATGTACGTCAATGGTGTTGGCGTGTTGGATCTTTTCCCAAACGTCGCTGTACTGCTCAACCACAGCGGGTGGCGTGTGCTGCTGGTGTTGTGGCGAGTGCTCGTTAGCGTTACTCACATCATTTGCTGGGGCATTGAATTCTGTGGTTGATGGGCTTGCCGACGTGGTCGCGCAACCGCTCAATTGGGCCACAAACATGGCTAGCATTAGCACTGTAAAAGAGTGCGTTTGGCGAAAATGTTTCCGCATGATTGTCCTGTGATGAGTTAACTGGGCATTCCATATTGGTGCACATGCTAATCTGTTTTCGCGTTTCTGGATAGCTCCCCACGGTTTCCCCCTATTTGCAATGCCCGCTTAACGTCCGTTTAGCGGGCATTGCGCCGCCCTTTGGCTATATATCTTGCGTTTAGCTTTAACCATTAATGCGCTACCATAGCGGCGATTTTTCATTGACTTGGGTAGCAAAGTGCAGACGTTAGCGCAGTTAAGAGCAGGGCAGTTACAAGGGATCACGCGTTTACAATTGGTCGAGGAGTTAACCGAGTTTCCGCGGGAGATTTTTGACTTAGCCGATAGCCTCGAAATCCTCGATTTGTCGAGTAATCAACTGAGTACTCTGCCCGAGGACTTGCACCGTTTATCGCGTTTAAGGATCCTCTTTGCTTCTAATAACCGCTTCGAACACTTACCCGAGGCATTAGGGCGCTGTGCGAATTTAGAGATGATTGGCTTTAAGGCGAATCAAATCCGTACTGTGACTGCCGCCGCGTTACCGCTGCAAACTCGCTGGCTCATTCTTACCGATAACCAAATCGAAACCTTGCCTGCGGCTATGGGCGATTTACCTCGTCTACAAAAATTAGCCTTAGCGGGCAACCAGTTAACGGCTTTGCCCGAGTCGATGGCTAATTGCCTTAACTTAGAATTAGTGCGCCTATCGGCCAATCAACTGCAAGCGCTGCCAGCTTGGCTATTGGGTTTGCCTAAGCTGACTTGGCTCGCTTTTGCGGGTAATCCATTCAGCCATACCTTGGTCGATCCCCATGCCGATGTGGCCACAGTGGCAAACGTGACTCTGCATGATATCAAGTTGGCAGAAAAACTGGGCGAAGGCGCCTCTGGGGTGATTTACCGTGGTGATTGGTTGAATCAGGCCATGATAGCCGCGACGGGGTCATCACAGATTGCGGTAAAACTCTTTAAAGGGGAGGTGACCAGCGATGGTTATCCCGCCGACGAGTTAGATTGCTGCCTCACAACGGGAGATCACCCGAGCCTTATCAAGGTGGTGGCGCACATCAGCCAGAAGGATCAATTGGGCTTAGTGATGGAGCTCATCCCGCCCGGGTTTAGCAATTTAGGTTTACCGCCAAGTTTGGCAACCTGCACCCGTGATACCTTTCATGCTGATACCCAGTTCAGCCTTGATGACGTGACTAAGATTACACTCCAATTGGCCGATGCGATGGCGCATATGCACGCCAAGCAAGTCAGCCACGGCGATGTCTACGCCCATAACATTATGATTAATCAACAGATGAACTTGTTGTTTGGTGATTTTGGCGCGGCATCCAATTTACGCAATCTGTCTACAGTAGAGCGCTTGGCAATGGAGGCGATTGAAGTGCGCGCGCTGGGCTGCTTGATTGAGGATCTGTTCGCCTATGTGAGTGGCTCGGTTGGCCCTGAATACTATAAAAAATTGAGTGCGATTAAAGACGAATGTATGCAGTTAGATGTGACTCAGCGCCCCTGTTTTGCAGACGTAAAAAAGGCCATCGGAGCCCTGCTAAAAGGCAAATAGTGGCTTGCCAACAGGCTGGCTTTACATCTGTTTCTAGTTTGTTGTGGTTTATGTGGTTTTGTGTGATTTAGGTTTTGTCGATTAGGTTTTGCGTTAACTCATTGTTTTGTTTAAATGTGTAACAGTATTTTTACTGGCACTGACAGGGATTATGCCTATAGGCTGTATACCCAAATAACCTCAAATTGCTGAATAAGCACTTTGGAGGACTGGGTATTAGTCTTGGGTTCAATCCGGTTTGCTGTTGTCGGATAGGATGTCCGTTGAATAGTAAGAACAATAGGTTTGCATACTATGTTTATACAAACGATGTTTACACAAAGAGTGACAAAACGAGCACGCAGTGCATGCGATATTTCATTTAAAAGCCAGCCCCACAATCTTCCAAAGGCGCCCTTAATCGCGCCTTTGACGTTTCTACTGGCGAGTCTTTTCACCTTAACCTCTATAGCCGTATCAGCGGCGGACAAGATCGACGTTATCCCTGTGACGGTCGAGGCCATTCAAGAAACTGCCTTTGCCGATATCGTCAACGAAGTCGGTAAAATCAACGCCATTGATTCGGCGATCCTCAACTTTAATGCCAGTGAAAAAATCAGTGCTATCCATTTTAGTAACGGCGACAAAGTGACGAAGGGCCAAGTGATTGCCGAGCAAGATAACACTAAGGCCAAGGCTGATTTAGACAAGGCCAAAAGTACCTTAGCACTGGCAAAAACAAAGCTTGAACGGATTGAAGACCTGTTAATCAAAGAGCCATTTGCACTATCCAAGCAAGATGTGGATGAACTGCGGGAAAATGTGAATCTGGCTGATGCCGATTTTCGTCAGAAACAAGCAACCATGAACGACTACTTGATCAAAGCCCCCTTCGACGGTCAGCTAACAAGCTTTAGCCAGTCCATTGGTAGCCAAATTGGCGCAGGTACCGCCTTAGTCACCCTCTATAGTTTAAATCCGGTCGAAGTCCGTTATGCCATTAGCCAGAAGGATTTAGGTAAGGCACAAAAAGGCCAGAAGGTGAATGTCACCGTTGAAGCCTATGGTAATAAGGTGTTCAATGGGTTAGTTAACTATGTGGCCCCTGCGGTGGATGAAAGTTCAGGACGAGTTGAGGTACACGCCGCCCTCGATAACCCTGAGTTCAAACTGGCGCCCGGTATGTTCGCCAATATTAAGCAATTCTACAGCAATGATATTAAACACTTATTAGTGCCGCAAAATTCAATTATCGCCAATAATGACGAACGCTTTGTCTGGTTAGTGCGCGGCGATAGCGCCGTAAAACAAGTGGTTAAACTCGCGCAAAACACTAATGATGGCTATGCGGTTGTAACCGAGGGTTTAGCCGAAGGCGATCTCGTGGTTAAAACGGGTATGCAAAACCTCAAGGCCGATAGCAAGATCAAAGTCATTCAGGACAAAAGCGCGGCAGATAAAGCCACTGTCTCCAGTGCTAACTCTGGTGCGGTCGAAGCGCTAAGCGCTGAGCCCAGCACTGAGGGGGCCGAATAATGCGTTTACCCGAAGTCTGTATTCGCCATCCTATCTTCGCCTCCGTGCTCAGTATCATGGCAGTGTTACTGGGCTTGATTGCCTTTCAAAAACTCGATATCCGATATTTTCCTGAGCACACCACCCACTCTGCATCTGTGAATGCATCGATTGCAGGGGCGAGCGCCGATTTTATGTCGAGCAATGTGGCCGATAAGTTAATTGCGGCGGCTTCGGGCATAGACAAGGTCGATACTATGTCGACCGACTGTAGCGAAGGTCGCTGCTCGTTAACCATTAAATTCAATGACGATACCAGCGATATCGAATACACCAACTTAATGAATAAGTTGCGTAGCAGCGTCGAAGGGATTAACGATTTCCCCCAGAGCATGATAGATAAACCGACCGTCACCGACGATACCTCGGCTACCGATGCTGCCAGTAATATCATTACCTTTGTGAACGCGGGTGGCATGGAAAAGCAGGCCATGTACGACTACATTAGCCAGCAGCTAGTGCCGCAGCTCAAGCAAGTGCAAGGCGTTGGCGCCGTGTGGGGCCCCTATGGCGGCTCACAAAAGGCGGTTAGAGTCTGGCTCAACCCCGAGCAGATGAAGGCGCTCAACATTAAAGCCGCCGATGTGGTGGGCACCTTAGGTTCTTACAATGCCAGCTTCACCTCGGGGGCGATTAAAGGTAAGTCGCGGGATTTCTCGATCAACCCTTTGAATCAAGTTGAAACGCTCGAAGATGTGAAGGACTTAGTGATCAAGGTCAGCGAGGGCAAGATCATCCGTGTGGCCGATGTCGCCGATGTGGTGATGGGCGAAGAAAGCCTGTCGCCGAGTCTGTTGTCCATTGGCGGACACAGTGCCATGTCGCTGCAAATTTTACCTTTGAGTAATGCTAACCCTGTGACAGTGGCCTCGAACATTAAGGCCGAAATTGCGCGCATGCAGCAGCATTTGCCCCAAGGGTTAGAAATGACCTTGGCCTACAATCAGGCCGATTTTATCGAGGCTTCCATCGACGAAGGCTTTTCTGCGCTGATTGAAGCGGTGATCTTAGTGTCGCTGATTGTGGTGTTATTTTTGGGCAGCCTGCGGGCGGCATCGATTCCAATCATTACCATTCCCGTGTGTGTGATTGGGGTGTTTGCCGTGATGTCGGCCCTCGGTTTTAGCATCAATGTGTTGACCATTTTGGCGATTATTTTGGCCATCGGTCTGGTGGTGGACGACGCTATTGTGGTGGTGGAGAACTGTTATCGCCACATCGAAAACGGTGAAACGCCTTTTAACGCGGCGATTAAAGGCTGTCAGGAAATCATCTTCCCGATCATTGCCATGACCTTAACGCTCGCGGCCGTGTATTTGCCGATAGGACTCATGTCGGGGTTAACCGCCGATCTGTTTCGGCAATTCTCCTTCACCTTGGCCGCTGCCGTGATGATCTCTGGTGTGGTGGCGTTGACTTTGTCGCCTATGATGAGCGCCTATCTTATCAATACCACTGAGCAGCAGCCGAAATGGTTTAGCCGAGTCGAGCATGCGCTGCAGCAGTTAAACGATTTGTATATCAAAGAGCTGGATAAGTGGTTCGGTCGTAAGCGTTTAATGCTCGGCGCGGCAGTGGTGCTTATTGGTCTTGCGGGCATCGCCTACTGGCAGTTGCCGAAAATGCTTTTACCCGCGGAAGATTCAGGCTTTATCGATGTGGCGTCGAATGGCCCAACCGGTGTGGGTCGCCAGTATCATCTGAACCATAACGCTGAGCTTAATGGCGTGATGGATGAGCATCCCGCCGTTGGAGCGAACCTGTCTTACATCGAGGGCGAGCCAGTGAACCATGTGCTGCTTAAACCTTGGGGTGAGCGCAGCGAGGGCATAGATGATGTGATCAGCGACTTAATGACAAAATCAAAGGAAAGCGTTTCTGCCTATAACATGTCCTTTAGTATTCGCTCGGCGAATAATCTCAGCATTGCCAATAATCTACGCTTAGAGTTAACGACCTTAGATCGCAACAAGGACGAGCTCAATGACACAGCCGCCAAAGTGCAAAAGTTACTCGAGGATTATCCTGGGCTGAACAACGTCGGTAACTCGGTACTGAGGGATCAACTGCGTTACGATTTATCTATCGATCGCAATGCGATTATCCTCTCGGGGGTGAGTTATGGCGATGTGACGAATGCGCTTTCTACCTTCCTTGGCTCAGTCAAGGCGGCGGACTTACATGCCACCGATGGCTTTACCTATCCCATTCAAGTGCAAGTAAACTTAGATAAGCTCAGTGATTTCAAAGTATTGAATAAGCTGTACGTCACTTCAGAATCTGGGCAAGCCCTGCCGTTATCGCAGTTTGTGTCGATTAAGCAGACCACGGCAGAATCGAACATTAAGACCTTTATGGGCCTTGATAGCGCCGAGCTGACGGCGGACGTTATGCCCAGCTATTCCACCGATGAAATCAAAGCTTACTTAGACGAGCAACTGCCAACACTGCTCAACGATGCCCAAGGCTTTAAATACAATGGGGTAGTGAAAGATTTAATGGATTCACAGGCGGGTACCCAGTCGCTATTTTTGCTGGCACTGGTGTTTATCTATTTGATTTTGGCCGCGCAGTTTGAAAGCTTCGTTGATCCTTTGATCATCTTACTGACTGTACCTTTGTGTATTGTTGGCGCGCTGTTGACCTTAACCTTGTTTGGCCAGAGCGTGAATATCTACTCGCAGATAGGGTTATTAACCTTAGTGGGGCTAGTAACCAAACACGGTATTTTGCTGGTGGAGTTTGCCAATAAACAACAAGACCAAGGCTTGAGTGCGATTGAGTCGGCGCTAAGCAGTGCCAAATCGCGCTTAAGGCCGATTTTAATGACGTCTTTAACCATGATTTTAAGTGCCATTCCTTTAGCGCTGGCTTCTGGGCCTGGTTCATTAGGGTTAGCCAACATAGGCTTAGTCTTAGTCGGAGGCTTAATGACGGGGACCTTCTTCTCGTTATTTGTGGTGCCTGTGGCCTATGTTGCTATGGCCGAACTCAAAGCGAAGGATGTGCTTGCTGGCCTGCGCAATGCTAAAGCTTAGTCGCAGGTTGGTTGGGGTTGATCGAGCCTAGATCCACTACATGGGTTCAACTTGCCCATAAATACGTTATGATTTAAGCCAATAGCTAAGCGCGTTGGCTTAATTTTTTTGTTGAGTGATCATTGCAGTATTTGAGAGAGTGTTGAGTGCGAGTGGGCCTCATCAGCGACGGAGAGCTGGCATTATGAGTTTGTTACAGTGTTTTCATCGGGCGCCCCTGTATCTGGCTTGCTCGGCTGGGCTGATGTTTGCTTCTCCGGTCATGGCCTCTTTTTGGCAGGCCTTGTTTCGCAGTGAGTTGCCAGTCGATCAAGTGACGGCGCCGGCGGACAGCCAGCGTTTCGAGTTTGTCGGTGTGTTGCCCGCCAATACGCAATTAGAACTCGTCGGTTATTACGCCTCATCGATTTGTACCCGCAAGGAAATCCGTTTTCCCAGTGGCGATCTTGCTAATCCCTACCGCGCCACACTCGAAGAAACCTCAGTGCTACGGCAAGTCATCAGTAGCGGCAGTGAAGCGAGTGAGTTTTCGCTGCCCTTAGCCTTAAATGGTGGCGGTGATTGTCAGTGGCATCTCGAGGATTTAATGCTCGATGTGACGATACTGCCGAACCACCCGCTGTGGCAGAGAGCTAAAACGCTGCAACGGGATAACCTTGCCAAGTTGCAGGGCACTTCGGTAGATGCGGCTCAGCTTGCCAGCCAAACGGCGTTGCCGACTCAAGTGTCATCCCACGATGATTTTTATCTAAGTCATGAGCTTAATATCGATCCTATTCATGCAGGCAGCGAGGCGGATAACTCACTGCTGGCGACCACGCCGTTATCGTTAGCGCCAGTTTACTATCCGGTTTTTATTCATTATCCAGAGGAAGACAAGCCCTTCGAGGCACGGCTGAAGAGTAGCCTGCAGCGCACTTCTAGCCTGTGGGCCAGCCCGTATACTCAAGCGGTTCGGCGTGGCGATGAGGCGGTGATGCGGGTGAACTTTAATCCACAGATTGCCGAGCATTACGAGGTCGATGTCTGGTATCAGCCCGATACGGTTGAGGTGAAGTATCCCGACGGCACTCAATATGCTTATGTCAACAGTGAAGTAAAACTGTATGCCTATGGCAAACCTGAATCACAAATCAAGACCTTAGCTCAAAGTGCCAAGGCCGAAGATAAGCGCTTATTGGCGCGTATCTATGAGTTGGGTCACGCCTTACCTAAGGACGAGGCTAAGGCACAAGAGTATTACCGTGAAGCCGCAGAGGCGGGCGATATTGAAGCCTTACACTGGATGCTAGATCAAGCCGGTTACGCGGGGCGAATTGATGAAAAAACCTATTGGCTCGAGCGCGCCGCAAGCTTTGGCGATAACACGGCAAAGCTTGAGTTAATCCATTTACCTTTATCTGCCATCGAACGTGGCCTCGTTAATACGGGTGAGGATAAGGTCAGAGAAACGCAAGCGTGGCAGCAGCTAAATCAATTAGTTGACCAAGGAATGCCAGAGGCAAGTAGCCTTATGGCTTTCTATCAACTGTTACCCTATTCGCCGTATTTTGATGCTAACGCCGCGCTGGAAAATTATCGCCTGAGTGTGAAGGCTAAGCCTGAACTGGCCCATGCGGCGGCCAGCGATTACTACTATTTGGCGGATAATTTTGCTGCGGGTGAGGAGTTTTGGCAAATTGCTGCCGAGCGGGAGCTCTATGCCGCAGCCGAACTTGCCAATATCTTGTTATCGGAAACCCATCGAGATACGGTTAACGCGCGCTACTGGTTAGCAAGAGTAACGACGCTGGGTGCTGAGCAAGGTTTGCAGGCGGATATTTTAGGCAATGCTTACTTCCAGCTAGCAACCTTATTAGATAAAGGCGAGGGCGGCGCGGTCGATGCGAAAACAGCGTTAACGCTTTATCAGCAGAGCATTGAAATTGCAGAGCGATTTTCAAATGACTATGAAGCAAAGGCCAAGGACAGAGTGCAAGTGCTTGAAGAGATGCGCTTATAACTTCATGTTTATATAAAAGAGTATTCGTTAGTATTTAGCCAATAAAAATCCCTGCCATGGCAGGGATTTTGCTATTTATTCAACTGCTTGATTTAAGCCTCTAGTGTTAAGTGGCTAGAGTTAAATAAGCAGATTTAAACGTTCTGGCTTAAACAACGACAGCCAACTAGCGTAAATCAACCTGCAGTGCGACTCCTGAACTCTGGGGTTCACTCTGCACTGTGATGTAATACCAACCCAGGCTTGGTGCATCGACTGTGATACTTTCTTGAGTGTTAGCGGGCGTGACAGACGCTGCATCGAAGTGTTGAGCATTGGCCCACGTTGTCCCCGAAAACAGGCTAACATCACCACTGCCGTGGGCTGAGTTGATACTTAACTGACTCGTACCTTCTGGCACCCAAAGATAGTAATCGCTGCGGCCATCGGCGGTGCAGATGGCTTTGCCTGAACTCAGCTCACCATGACTCAAGGGCGATTGCGTCGTGCAGGCATTAGCGATTAGAGCTGGCGTAGGCGTATTGCTCGCGCCTGTATTGAGGGTGAGTGTTACGCCGCTAAACTCAGTGGCAGTATCAACTGTGATATAACGCCAGCCGCGATTGGCACTAAAGCTAAGCGACTCTTGATTACCCACTTGGGTGCTCTTTGCATCGGCATTATCTGCGTCGGCCCACTGACTGGCATTGAAGTAAAGATTGGCATCCCCAGCGCCGCCCTTAGTGGTGACGGTGAACTGGGTATTATCTTCCTCAACCCAGAAGTAGAAGCTGTTGCGTCCACCACTGATACACTCGTTTTTGCCCAGTGTGAGCTGGCCGTAATCTAAGGTCACTGCACCGCAATTTGCTGGTGGCTCAGGATCCACGCCGCCATCTCCCAGATCGGGATCAACATCAGCGAACAGCTCAGTGGTGCTGACTTGCATATCAACGCCGCCAAAATCTCCCGACAAGGTAATGTAATGCCAATATTCGTCAGGGTTTAACTGCACTTTAATGACTTGATAGTTACCGTTGCCGATCCCCGCGCCTTGGTTTTGTTCTGGGCTTGCCCAACCTTTAGAATTGAAATAAATGTCGGCATCACCCCAACCGCCGCCAATCTTGATCCAAAGATCTTGGGCCGAGCGATCGGTATTAGTGAAACTGAAACTGGCGCGGCCGAGTTTGGAATCAATACATTCCATCGGCACATCGATTTTCAGGCTAGCCGATTCAGTGTAACGGTAGGCTTCGTTCGTTACTTGGCAAGGCGAGTAATCCTTACTGATAGTGCCCGCAGGTCCTGTCCAGTTACCTTCACGGCCACTGGGCTCAGCATCGACATCACTTGGGCCTTTATCGACAATGCCATCGTCAGCCGTGCTCAAACCGCTGGCGAGCCAACCTTGCCACTCGTTGTCGTAACGTGTGCCGATACCATCCATAAAGGTTTGATATTCCGCGTATTGGTCGTTACGTAGGTAGGCGAGAATCTGTCTCACATCGTCCCTGTGATGCTCAAACATAAAGCGCACCGCCAGATAACCCCAACGGTAGATACGGTCTTGGCCTGATTCATAGTTGTTTTTGAATATGGTCGACAACATAAATTCACCGGTTTCGCCCATGGCAATGGCCGCGGTATTGGCGTCACGGTAAGAAATATATTCCGCTAGGCCTTCAATCCACCAAATAGTATTGGCCGAAGTGCCGCGGCTAAAGTCACCAAACAGGTTATAGCGCCCGTCGAGGTAGTGCACATATTCGTGTTGCAGGTTCCAGACATGGAAATCCGGCGTGCGCCATTCGGCTTCATAGGCGATAAAACGCGCCTGATTTTTGAGTCCGGCGGGCGAGCCTTCAAGGTACATGCCGCCGTTGTCGGTATTGATGCCAAAGATACTGTTGGCTAAGGATTTATACTCAGACGAATTGCCAAAGACCACTAGCTCTAAGTCATCGTTGTTATCTTGCCCTACGGGTTGCATGCCCGTTTCAAGTTTGCTGTGGAAATAGCTTTCTTGGCTGGTCAGCACATCACAGGCCCACTTGGCTTGATCTTGATAGAGATCTTGGGCGCGGATCTTGAGACTGTCGGAGCATTTCCAATTAAAAGGTAAGGCATCGGCCTCTAACTGCGCCTTAAAACCACAGATATTGTAATCGTTACAATGGCTGCGATCGTAATAGTCGGCCATTTCTGCCGCCGCGTACCAAAGCACTTTGCTCGGTTCGGTTTTACTGGTGCTGCTGAGGATGTTTTTAACTAGCTGAGTCACTCGCGGGCGCATGGCATCAATGTAATACAGTCTAGATAACTCTTTGACTGCGTTGACTAACAGATACTCTGCATTGGTACCTAACAAGTCGCGATGTTCGAGTTGGAAGTTATTCAGCGCATCTAAAATGCCTTGGTCACGAGCGAACAGCGCCTGCACCTCATCATTCCACTGGGCGCGGAATAAGGTGGTAAACACTGAGTTTGCTGCGGCGTTCATGGCGAAACTGGCTTGCCAGTTAGCGTCGTAGTCTGTTAGCACTTTTATGGTGACATGATTAAAATCGGCGCCGAGCTCGGCTGAGTCAATCAGGATTAAGGCTTCTTTCAACACGCCAGCATTAGCATCGGAGACAGTCCAAATTGCAGCGTTGGCAAATAAAGCGTTGAGGGCCGATTTTAAGCTGGCCTTAGCGGCGCTGCTGTAAGCGGGTACATCATTTGGGCTGTAAAACTGCACATAGAGAGCGGCGCGGACAAAATAAATATGCGATTCAAGATGCTGAACATCGACCCCAGTGTAGTCCTTGGCTTTAGTGGCTATGGCGTTGGCGACACTGATCACATTGGCCTCGCTAAATAGCGCGGTCGCAGCACTGCCTTTGAGGCTATAGAGCTTACCGACGCACTCGGGTGTCGATTGGCTCAATTGATCCACTAGGGCTTGGCCCGATTTACCGACAAAGTCACTGCAGTCATTGCTCTGCAGTGCGGCGCTGCGACTCTGTAACTTAAGTGGCGGTTGCTCAGATACTTCTCGCTTCTTGCGTGAATGCATCTTAGGCGGTTCTGTCATTGTCTGTTCTGTCATAGTTGGCTCATTCGGGGATGCCATCAATGGCGTCTCCCGCAGTAGCGGTCTATGGGATTCTATTTGGCTAATGGGCGCCGAGGGTGGTCGTGGTGCCGGTTGCGCTTGTGGATTGCTGGGTGTGTTGCTGCCTAATGGGTGACTCGTATGAGTGTCATGGGCGATAGCGGGAGTCGCAAAAGCTAAGCTAATAGCTGCGAAGAGCAGTGTGTTTTTCATTGTGTATCCGTAGTTATCTAGTCTGCAAAGCAGATCTTCCTTGGGCGTTATTTGATGCGTGGAACCTAAGCTTGCATCAAACCTCATTGGATTATTTGCGTGATAACAATAGCGCGACAAACATCGCAGCTGGCAAATAATGCGTCCAAATGATGGCTGTAAGTTTTTAATATATCTAGTATTTGCCTGTAAATTTGTTTGATACATCTTTTCTGTTCAGCTTAGGTTCAGCTTATTGCTCAAAGGACTCGCGCCAGAAGCTGAGTCAGTGGGACTCCACAGCTTAGAAAGGCCTAATTGAATGCCTTATGAAATACCTGATTGAATACCTTGTGGAATAAGAGTGGCTATTTGGCTTGAATTCGCGCTAGCTTAGCCGCATTAAGGTTAGATGCACTTTTCCGCAGTTAGCACTCGAACCCTGAGATGCTAAGCCATCTGCGATGAGGTCGATGCCATTCCCAAAGGAGCTTTTATGTCAGCTTTACCAAGCGAATACACCCATATCCATGTTGAGCAACCCGGTGCGCCCGAGGTGATGCAGCTATCGCGCTCGCCTTTGCCTGTGCCAGCGTCTGGCCAAGTGTTGATCCGCGTGCATGCAGCAGGAGTGAATGGCCCCGATGTCAAACAAAGGGTAGGTGCTTATCCACCACCACCGGGTGCATCACCGATTATTGGGCTTGAAGTCGCGGGTGATATTTGTGCCCTCGGTGACGGCGTAAGCCAATGGCAAATCGGCGACAAGGTTTGCGCCTTAGTGCCGGGCGGTGGCTATGGTGAGTACGTGCTCACCTATGCTGCCCACTGTTTACCTATTCCAACGGGCTTTAGTTATGTGCAGGCCGCCGCGCTGCCAGAAACCTTCTTCACCGTATGGGGCAACCTGTTTATGCGTGCGGGACTGAAAGCGGGCGAGACTGTGCTGATCCACGGCGGCTCGGGCGGTATCGGCAGTACGGCCATTCAACTTGCCAGCGCCTTAGGCTCAAAAGTCATTGCCACGACGGGGCAAGATGAGAAGCGCGATTATTGCTTGAGCCTTGGCGCCGCTGAAGTCATCAATTATCGCACCCACAACTTTGTTGAGCCCGTCATGGCGCTCACCCAAGATAAGGGCGTGAACGTGGTCTTTGATATCGCGGGTGGCGATTTTATTAACCTCGATATACAAGCCTTAGCGATGGACGGCCGTATGGTGTCGGTGGCGATGCAGCGTGGCCCTAAGGCCGAAGTCGAGATTTTCCGTCTGATGGCAAAACGTATTATGTGGACCGGGTCGACCCTAAGACCACAAAGCGTGGAGGCTAAAGCCGCCATTGCCGCCGAATTATTTGAGAAAGTCTGGCCGCTGTTAAACGCCCATAAAATTGTGCCCAATATTTTTGCGACCTTCCCATTAGGCGAAGCCGCGAAAGCCCATGCGCTGATGGAGTCGGGTGAGCACAGGGGCAAGGTGGTACTGACGGTCATTTAAGCTCGGCATACTGCTTTGGCTGCGATCCATTGTTTAGGTCGCGGCCATTTGAGGCAAGTCTGAGAGCGTTCAGGCAAAAGAGTGCCTGAGTTACGTAGGGGTAAATAGTCGTTTGCGCTACTGTCGTTAAATCGTCATGGTTAAACCTGATGCTTAACCTTGCGTAACCTCGAACGGCAACTTCGAATCGTAAAGTTTATGCCCATCGAACATAGTCGATATGATTGCTTTTTATTGGGAATAAAACTTGCCGCGTCGATTTTTTAGACTAAAGTCGTTAATGATTAAACTTTTTGGGTACTTTGGCAGAAATTAATACGTAATTAGTGAAAATTTCATGGTATGAGGCATTGATTATCGGAAATATTCTGTAAAAATACCCAGTTGAAAACGTCAGAGACTTTCCGGCGCTATTCGTGGATCAAAGCAAGCGATGCTTCGCTTATTCAGGCTAAAAAACTCATAGTGTATGTGTTGATTTAAGGGTATTAGCATATATGTATAACACAGCAAAGAAACAGGTTTGGTATGGTGAGCTGAGAACATCGAAAGGCAACGCGATTGTCGTCCATGACAACCAGCTGCCCGATGCCTCCCCAGGACGTATCTACCTATACAATTCCGATCGCGATGCGATCATTGAGTATGTGGAAGATATCGTCAAAGTGAACCTATACGACTTAGATGAGGCTGCGTTAAAAGCTGCTGAGGCTAAGTTTAGTGGTGCATGGAAGGCGGCTAGAGCTCAATTCATGAGTAAGCATCAAGCTCGTATTGACCTAAACAACGTGAAGGAAACTGCGCCTGTTCGTAAGGCGAAGCCTGAAGTTGAACCAGAAGTGGAATCCGATGCCGTAGGCGTCGATTTTGACGATGATTGGGTCGATGATTTTGATGATTAACACAGTGTCGGCTTAAGGGCTAACACTGTGAGTGTAAGGAATAAAATAGTGCTTATTTTATTCCTTATCGCTTTATTTCCTTCCGCGAAACCGTGCGTTAACCTCAATTCATCGCTATTTTATCGCGACTCGATTTACCCGCTAATTTATAGCTAATGTTACGCATCGGCATCGAACTGATATCGGCTGATGTGGTGATAAACCTTGCCTGGCACTAACCAAACATCATCACCAAAGCGCTCGCCTTGATTCGGTGAGTCTGGCAGCATCTGCGGTTCTAAACACACGCCATGATGTTGATTTAATACCTGTTGATTGCGACCCACAGTGCCATCTAAAAAGTTAGCGCAGTAGAGCTGCACGCTCGGTTGATTGGTATAAACCGTCATAGCGCGGCCACTCACAGGACTGCTTAAACAGCCAAAGCGGGCGAGTGAACCGTCGGGGTCATTCATCATATAACAGTGATCATAACCGCGCGTGCTCGCCAATTCAGCGGCATGCAGTTTGTCGCCTAAGCGTATCGGCTGACTCAAGTCGAAAATCGATCCTGCAGTCTCGGCAATCCCGGTGGGAACACTGACATCATTCATGGTGAGATAACGCTTGGCATCGATTTGCATCAAATGCTCGTGATTGGTCTCTGAACCATCGAGGTTGAAATAACTGTGCTGGGTTAAGCTCACGGGACAGGCTTTATCCACCGAAGCTAAAATTTCCACATAGAGATTATTGCCTGCGAGGCGATAATCCAGCTGAACCGTGCAATTACCGGGGAAACCCATGTCGCCGTCTGGACTCATTAAGGTCAAGCGCACACCATCGGGCAGTTGGCCTAAGTGCCAGTTTTTACGGTTAAACCCTTCACGGCCGCCATGCAAACAGTTAGTCGCTTGGTTGACATCGAGTTGATAATCTTGACCTTGATAGTGCATTTTGCCGTTAGCGATACGATTCGCAAAGCGGCCAGCAATGGCGCCTAAGTGAGCCGATTGCGTCAGGTAGTCTTCGGCGCTGTCGCAACCAAGGACGATATTGGCTCGTTCGCCGTGTTTATCTGGGGTCCACAGAGCACGGATAATTCCGCCTAAGCTGATGACTTCTAATGCGAGTATGCCATTGTCGATCCTCACCCGTTCGATTTCGCCGCCGCGGGGATCGGTCCAAGGATCCAAAACACTGAAACGTACCATTTAGCTTCCCTCTGTGTTGAATATGCTCACTGCTTATTGTGTTAAATGAGTATGTTAACCCTATTGTTTGCCATCAACACCATAAAGTTCAGCGATGAATTCGTATGTTATCGACGGCCTTGTCACTGTATTGGTTTTCTTTGTTTTAAGCGTGTTCTGGCTAATTGTCTATGCGGCCCGCGCCAGCGCTGGCAGAACATAAATAGACAGTGGCATCGATTGCGGTTTTGTCGAAAAACTCATGTTCAACGGCGGCCACTACAGCGTCGGTCAGTTCATGATCGACTAAAGCGACCACGCAGCCGTCGGTCATGCGGATGCCGCCACGCTCGCCAATCACTTGGCTGACAATCTCAACTAAGGTATCAAATTCGGGCAGTGTCACTTCAAAATCATCCCGCAGTGAAGCATGGGATTCCGCCATTAAGCGGCTGAATTTTTGAATGTTATTTTGCTCTAATGCGCGGGCAGAACTCTGGGTTCTTTGGTTTTCTGTGACGACGTGTTTCGCTCTGCGATATAACACTTCATCTAAATCGGCTTTTGCGCTTTCTAATCGACGTAAATCGAGGTGACGCAGCGCATCTAAGCCAAAGTATTCTGCCGCTTGGGCGCATTCGTTGCGACGTTGTTGATTGGTGGCGGCTAAACGTTGTTTCTCAATATGGGCATCTATGATGATAAGGCTTAGGTTTTCTGGGATGGGAATGGCTTCGCTGTCCAGATCTAAGCAGTCAATCAGCAGCGCGTGGTCTTGCTCACCCATAGCGCTGCACATTTGATCCATGATGCCACAGGCCGATTCGACATATCTGTGCTCACCACGTTGGGCGAGTTGCGCGACCGCCATTGGCGATAAATGCAGTTGGCTGGTATCACTGATGGCAGTGCCGAAGGCGACAACGAGGGCGCCCGATGAGGATAACCCCGCCGCAAGTGGTACATCGCCCACAATGGCTAAGTCTAAGCCCTTGGCTAATAAACCTGTTTGCGCCATAGCCGCAGTAAAACCTTTGAGGTAATTCACCCAGCCATCTTGCGGGTCCATGTCGTTTTCTTGACCGAAGGTCCACTCTTTAATTTGTCCGGGAAAGGCATCGGCAACGGCACGAAACTTAGTGTCGTCACGGCGTTTTACCGCAATCACTGTATGAAAATTAATGGCTGCCGGGAGTACAAAACCGTCGTTGTAATCCGTGTATTCACCGATCAGATTGACGCGCCCAGGGGCTTGATATAAATCGTCGGCTTTAGTGCCAAAGGTTTGGACAAATAACTTTGTGGCGCGCTGCGCAGGGTTTGACATGCTGTAAAAAATTCCAAAAAAGCTGAGCTAATTTCGTTACCGTCATCGATTTATATCACGACTGAGTCGGTGATGTAACTGAGATTTTTTGCTGGAATGGCGATGGGCGGCAATGAGAAAATCGATACTGTGATAGGAAGTCAAAATAACGTATTCAGTGCGTTATCTAGTCGATTGATTTGTAAAGATTAGTCAGTAGTTAGTTGGATGCCGCACAAACTTGCAGAGGAAGTTACTGCTCGTTTGTGCGGCCTATTATGGCGTGATTTTAATTCAATGCAGCATTAGCAGGCACTTAACTATTGGACTCTGTATTAATTTTAGGATCAGCCACTTGCGCTGTTTCTTCCGCTTGCGCGGCGTTTTTCTCCGAGTCTTGCAACAGCTCATAAATCACATGATCCACAAAACCGGCACCGGCGGCTTCGTACAGGTTGTAAACACTGTGTACGCCCGATTCTCGAAGTGCCGCGGCATCGTCACTGTACTGTACAATCGCACTGATCTTGCCTTGATAATTCAGTTTTTTGAGTTGCTCAACCGCAAACATATTTCCCGCGTGGTGCGGCATGGCCAGCAGCACTAATTCAAGATTAGGCGCTCTGTCGAGTTTCTCCCAAAAGTCGGTATCCGCGGCGTCACCTTGCACTACGTTGCGGCCCTTGGCTTTGTGTAAATCGACTAAGTCTTGCTTGTGCTCAATGCCGAGAATTTCGCCGTCAAATTGTTCCCTGAGTTCGTCGTAGGCGCCGCTACCAATGCGGCCCATACCTAAGATTAAGAAGCGTGGATTGCCAATGGCGATCGGTCTGTCTTCTGGATGCAATGGGCGTTTTTCAAGCTTGATTAAACGCTGCTGGAATCGTTGATAGATGTTACCTACGGTAGCGTTAAGCGGCGCGGCGAGTAAAAAACTAAAGCTTAATGCTACGGCGATGATCACTAGCCACTCGGGAGGTAACCAGCCTTTATAGGTGGCGACGGCGGCGACAATTAAACCGAATTCACTGAAGTTACCTAGGTTGAACGAGCCCAACATAGAGGTACGTGAACGCAGCTTAAAGCGGGTAAGAATGTAAACAAACAGCAGGATTTTAAGTGGTACTAGCAGCACTAACAGCGCCGCGAGTACGATATCCGATACTGTAGGTAAACCGTTGAGACCAATCGTTAAGAAGAAGGCCACGAGGAAGAGTTCTTTAAAATAGAACAGGGATTTTGCCAGCTCTGAGGACTTTTTGTGGCCCGCCAACAAGATACCTATGATCAGTGCGCCGAGATCGGGTTTCAGGCCAACAGATTCAAATAACCAAGCGCCAACCACAAGTGCCATCACTAGACCAAATAGGACTAACAGTTCACCGTGGCCGACACGGTCGAAGGCTTTATAAATGAGCGGCTTAGCCAGTGGCAGTAAGAGTAATGCGAAGGCCCATACCGAAGGTACATCGCCCTTAGAAATTGTTAAAAACAGTACGGCGAAGATATCCTGCATAATCAAGATACCAATGGCAACCCGGCCGTAGAGGGATTGAACGTCGCCTTTATCTTCTAACACTTTGACCGCAAATACGGTACTGGAGAAGCTTAACGCGAAGGCGATTAACGTCAGTTGCTCAAGATTAAGACTCGTGAGTTGGCTTAAACCCAGTAAGCCGAAGAGTTTCAGAATCGGCACAAAAACGACAATTGAGAGAACTAAGTGCACACTCGAACCCGCCCACACTTCGGCCTTGAACAGGCTACGAATATCGAGTTTCAAACCAATAGCAAACAGCAGCAAAGTCACGCCTAGGCTGGCGAGTTCTTGCAGCAATGGCAGGCTTTCTTTATCTATCCCGAGGACGAATAGTACAAAGCCCGCCACTAAGTAGCCGATGAGCGGTGGCAGTCCTATACGGCTGACGAGCATGCCGCAGATGAGTGTGATAATGAGGATACCGGGTTCCATGATGCTCCAATCTAAAAAGTCCAAAATTATGAGTGATTGTATAAGAAATCTATGACACTGGAACAAAAAAGCGGACTTTTAATGAAAAAAGTCCGCTTTCTATTGGTGTTGCGGCAAATACACTTGCTGGTTAAAACCGGCGCGAGTTAAATCGCTTTAGTGGTCTAAGTCTAAATAGTGACTATTTCACCAGATGATCTAAATGGGCGGCAAAATCTTTAGGGCCCATAAAACCAGTCACACGTAAATCTTCCCTTTGCTCACCTTGTTCGTTAAACATCAACAACGTAGGTAAACCGAGCACATTGTATTTTTCGAGTAAGGCCACATCGACCTTGTCACTCTTAGTCACATCCGCTTGTAGCAGCACGATTTTATTCATGCGGGCTAACACGTCGGCATCCTTAAAGGTGATGGCTTCGAACTCTTTACAGGCAACACACCAATCGGCGTAGAGATCCAGCATCACAGGCTTACCTTGGGCGGCAGCGGCGGCGATTTCTTGATCAAGATCTTCAATGGATTTAATCCGTTTAAAGCCATGGGCTTCTTCGGTCGTCGCCGCGGTGCCTACGGGATTGTGATTAAAACCTAAGTGGCCCATCACAGCTTGGAATCCGTAGGAGAAACTCGCCAGTAGCGTCAGAGTTAATAGCACTGAACGGACAGTTTGTTTCCAGTTGAAGGGACTGAGTTTGTTCTGGTGCATCAAGTAGCCGGTGAAGCTCACGCCCCACAGTGACCAAAGCACATCGGATACCACGCCCGTCCAAATACGACCGAGCATTACGATAGACACAGCGATCAACAGGAAGCCGAAGACGGTCTTGATGATGTCCATCCAAGCGCCCGCTCTAGGTAATAATTTACCGCCAGAGGTGCCGATAATCAGTAGCGGTAAACCCATGCCCATACTCAGCACATACAGGGCTAGGAAGCCTTGGAGTAAGTCGCCGGTTTGCGCCACATAAACGAGTGCGCCGGACAGCGGCGCGGTAGTACAAGGTGATGCGACCAGACCTGAAATCACGCCCATCAAGAATACGCCAACTAAGTTGCCGCCTTTTTGATTGTTCGATACTGAGTTCATCTTCTCCTGCCAGCTCGATGGCAGTTTTAGATCGTACAGGCCAAACATAGATAAGCTGAGCACAAAGAACAGGATCGCCAGAACCACTAACACGGCAGGATGTTGCAATGCTGCTTGGTATTTTAGTCCCGCCGATGCAACCACTAAGCCTAAGATTGAATAAGTGATTGCCATGCCTTGAACGTAAGCCATGGACAAGGTAAAGGCTTTTGCAGTTGAGAGCTTTTGCCCTTGGCCGACAATAATGCCGGACAAAATTGGGTACATAGGGAATACGCAGGGCGTTAATGCCAGACCGACACCTAGACCAAAGAAGATCACTAAGGTCCAAATCAGGCTGTCGTTTGACAGCATTTGGCTCAGGGTATCTTGCTGGGTAATAGGTTGGGTATTGGCTTTATCGGCCGTGCTCGGCTCAATGCTGGCAGACTCAGTGCTGGCTGTTTCTGCTGCGGCGGTTGATTCACCCGCTTCGGCGCCTGCGATTAAGCCATCATTAGCGGCAATCGCTTTTAGCACCACGTCACGTTTGGTTGGTGGATAACATAACTTACCTTCGGCGCAGCCCATAAAAGTGACTGTCAGAGTGGCATTGTCATCGGCCTGTTTCAGCGCAACGGGAATATCCACATAGGTGTAATAGACTTCTTGTTCGCCAAAATACTCATCTTGATGGGGCTTACCCTTGGGCAGCGCCACTGTGCCTAGTTCGGCGCCATTAACACTGAATTTAAGCTTGTCGCGGTACATATAGTAACCGTCGGCAATCACCCAATTGAGTTTGACCTGATTACCTTCTTGCTTGAAATCGAAGGCAAAGGCTTGATCGACAGGCATCAATTCCGGTTCACTCTTCATGAAGTCGAATTTGTTACCGAAAACCCCTTCACTGTGCGCTAAGGGCGTGAGGAGCAATAAAGACGTGAAAATAAGGCTGAGTAGTTTTTTCATGGCTGAGTGTTGTCTTTTATCCAATCTAAGTAGGCTGGTAGCCCGTGAGTCACAGGCACGGCAATAATTTCGGGTACTTGATAAGGGTGAAGTCTAAGCACAAGTTGTTCTAACTCTGAATATCGACTTTGTAAACATTTAATCTGTAAGCTAAATTCTTGTTCTTCACAGATTTTCCCTTCCCAAGCATAAATTGAACGTATCGGGGCGGAGATATGAACACAAGCGGCAATACGCGACTCAACTAAAGCCCGAGCCAAGGTATTGGCTTGTACTTCATCGGGGCAGGTAGTGCTAACCATTAAATACTGATGCTGCATGGTATTAGGTATCGTCTCTTAAGAATCTTAAAGTTCGCTTAAGCCAACTGAGTTAGGCTACTTTACGTGTTTTAATGGTCTCATACATTAGCGCGTTAACAAAAGGGTGAGCTAAATATCAGTTGTTAAATCCGTTGCTTAATCAGAGGTTATTAGCCCCTTAGCCTGACTTGAATTAAGACCGGATAGTCCCCATTTAGTTTACACAGATAGTCAGATAAACCTGAGGTCGGTATGTTTTTCATTATATTTTTACTCTTTGTGCTGATCCCAGTAATAGAGCTGTCGGTGCTGATCCGTGTGGGTGAAGTGCTTGGCACTTGGACTACCATAGGTTTAGTGCTGTTTACCGCTGTGCTCGGGGTCTCTTTGGTTCGCAGCCAAGGTTTAAGCACCTTAATGCAAGTACAGCAAAAACTCGCTCGCGGTGAAGCGCCGGGGCAAGAAATCGTCGAAGGCATGATGTTAGCCATGGCGGGTATTTTACTGGTGATCCCCGGTTTTGTGACCGATGCCATTGGCCTGTTATTGCTGACGCCATTCACTCGTCGTCCCATTGCTGCCTTGCTGTTCAAGCGCATGCAGTTAAGGGTTGTGGCGGGATTACAGGGCGGAATGCACGGTGGCTTTCAAGCGGGCCAAAGTCCCTTTGGGCCTAAGCCGCAGGACCCATTTGGCCAAGCGCCGTTTGATCATAGCGTGAAGAAAGACGGTAATGTGTTTGAGGGTGACTTCGAACATAAAGTCGATCCGAGTGATGTCAAGCCGGCGAGCCATCAGCTGCCTGATAAAGATCAGAATAAAGAACAAGATAACGCGCAGGATAAAGATCCTAAGCCTTAGTCTGTTATGGTCTAGCTAATTTGATTTACGCGTTTATTCGTTTGAGCTTCTACCCAAACCTCGCTTCAATACCAGCGGCCTTCAGAATCCTCTGAGCTGCGCCGCTGGTGTACTTCTTCCACTCGTTATAAAAATTCCACTGAGTTGAGAAAGGCTTCTGCGGTGCGGCGGTTTTGGCCGTTGTCATCATAGCTGGCGGTTAAAATCAGCAGGTGATTATTGTAGGCATAGGCATGCTGCACTAAAGTGCCAAGATCTTTACCCATATCCATACTGATCTCATAACCCCGCTGCCCGCCGTGTTCAATATAACCGCGCGTCAATTTCAGCTCATCTGTTCCCTGCATCTCTTTAAACTTTTTCGCTAGCGTGTTGGTGTCATCGAAGGAAAGCTCGGTAATGTCTTCCTCGTCTATGGTTTCAAACTGGGAGCTGTAGGCGATAACGCTCAATACCAGCGGTTCTTGAGGTTGTTTTTGAGTGGTGATGGTTTCAACGCTGACCTGTCCCGAGTTTTTATGTAGCGCCTTGGGATTAGGTAACATGTGCACTTTCACGGGGACAGAAGTTAATACATGGGATTCGAGGGGTTTGACTGCATACCATTTTTGATACGCCATAAAAACGAGGCCGAGCAGCACCGCTAGCTTGATGAGCTTCATATAACTTCCTTATTTAATAATCACTTCCTTGAGCCTGTCGCTCGCCATCAAGTGTAAATGGCAAGTCAGATAAGCGCAACAGATCGCAATAGCTAGGGGTGGGACATGTATTAGAAATGACCAGCCAGCCACGAGTGACTGACCGGCCGCGCCGGGAAGCGTTTTTGGATCAATTGCGGAGCTATACGTTGAGTGTTATTTGTTAGGTGACTCACCTCCTATCGCTGTCGCTTTAATATTGAATACTAGGCTGTACATCACTGGCAGTACTATGAGTGTTAGCAGTGAAGCAAAACCGAGACCGAAAATAATCGTAATCGCCATTGAACCAAAAAAGGCGTCTGAGATCAGTGGGATCATCCCGAGCATAGTGGTTATCGCTGCCATCATTACGGGGCGCACACGGCTGACACAGGAGTCGACCAAGGCGAAATAAGCGGGTTTGCCTTCACTGAGTTCGAGGTTGATTTGATCGACCAAGACGATACCGTTTTTAATCACCATACCCGACAAACTCAGCAGGCCGAGTAGCGCCATAAAGCTGAAAGGGGCGTCGAATAACAAGAGTCCCGCAGACACCCCAATCAGGGCCAAGGGCACAGTAAACCAGATCACTAAGGGCTGACGCACTGAGTTGAACAAGAATACAGTGATCAAGAACATCGCCAGATAACCCATAGGAATCGAGCTGAATACTGCGGTTTGTGCTTCGCCTGCGGTTTCAAATTCACCGCCCCATTCCAAGTGATAACCTGCGGGCAAGCTGATCGCTTCGACCTTGTCTTTCACTTTACGCAGCACAGAGTCGGCGGTTTCATCAGTGCCAAGCTTAGGATCGGCCATCACAGCGAGCATACGCATGCGATCGCGGCGCATCACCAGCGGATTTTCCCACTCAGTATTGAAGTTACTCACCACTTGGGTGGCTGGTACAAAGGTATTGTGTTCGCTACTCCAAATTTGCAGCTTCCATAGGCTGTCGGCTTGCAAACGTTCTTCGGCGGGCGCTCTGGCGACGATCGGCAGCAAGTGGCTGGTTTCTCTATATAAACCAATTTGCTTACCGCTAAAGTTAACCAATAGGGCATTGTCGAGATCTTGCTTACTGATCCCCGTTTCCCGCGCTTGGGCATTTTCCAGCTGTGGACGGATCAAGGGCACTTGATTACGCCAGTTGTGACGTATGCCATCCATGCTCGGTTCTGCGTGGAAAATGGCTTCGGCTTGGTCGCCTAAAGCGCGCAGCACTTCAGGATTATCGCCATAGAAGCGCGCCTCAATTTTGGCGGCGGGCGAAGGGCCGTTCTCCATGTTTTTCAAGCGATATTGCGCCTGTGGGAAACGTTGATTTAACAAGGTTTCTAACTCTGGCATATAGGCTTTAACGGCGGCGAGATCCTGCATTTCGACTATCAACTGGGCAAAGGCGGGATAGCCTTTTTCTGGTTGATAGGGCAGGACGAAACGCTGCGAACCTTGACCAATAACGGTTGTTAAGTGTTTTAGCCCTACGTCTTTTTGCTCGTTCAGCGAGAGCATTAACTTTTCGATATCAGCGGTAAAGCGTTCGGTCGCTTTAATATCTGTCCCTTCTGGCATCCAGATATCCACAAAGAAAATCGGCGTGTTAGAGGCAGGGAAGAACACATTCTTGATATGACCAAAGCCCACCACAGCGCTGAACAGCATGGCTATAACCAGCAGAATACTCACCAGCCTAAAGCGCAGCGCTAGGGTTAAACTTGCGCGATATAAGCTGAAGAACCAGCCCTTGTAAGGGTCTTGGGCTTCTTCGTCGCTCGGCGCATCTTTAAATAACAGATGGCAGAAGAACGGCGTTAAGGTGATGGCGGTGATCCAGCTGATAAACAGCGAAATCATCAACACTTGGAATAAAGAGCGGCAGAACTCACCTGCGGCATTTTGCGATAAGCCAATGGGCGCAAAGGCAATAATGGCAATGACAGTCGCGCCCAATAGCGGCCACTGGGTTTGAGCCACAATTTGCTTGGCCGCTTCGAGACGGGTTTTACCACGGCGCAGACCAATCAAAATACCTTCGGTGACCACAATCGCATTATCGACCAACATGCCGAGGGCGATAATGAGTGCTCCGAGGGAGATGAGTTGCAGCTCAATCCCCAGCACTTTCATCACGATAAAGGTACCTAGAATCGTCAGCAGTAAGATCAGGCCCATCAACATACCCGAGCGCAGCCCCATAAACAGTAGGAGCACGGCGATCACGATTGCAATCGATTCTAATAAGTTGATTAAGAAGCCGTTAACTGTCTCATCGACCGCCTGACTCTGGTTGTAAACCGTCGCTAAATTCATGCCGATTGGGCGTTGGGATTCAAGCTCGGCTAAACGGTCACTGACCTTTTGTCCAACTTCAACCACGTTCACGCCACTAGAGAAAGAAATCCCCAGTGATAACGCCGCTTCGCCCTTGTTGTGGTAAAGCACATTTGGGGTTTCGTCGTAATCCTTTTCGATATTGGCAATGTCGCCAAGGTAAATCAGCTCAGTGCTACCCGGTGGGCTGACAATCAAGCGCGCCAGATCCTGCACATTGCTAAATTCGCCCGTGGGATGAATGCGGATACGGTTATCACCAATCACTAAACTGCCCGCGTTGGAGACCACGTTTTGATTGTTCACTAAACCATAGATATAGCTTTGATCTAATCCCAGTGCCGATAGTTTTTGCTGGGAGATTTCAATCACGACTTGCTCGGTGACGCTGCCTGCAACTGAAACTTTTTTCACCCCGGGCACGAGCACGAGTTCACGGCGCAGATAGTCGGCGTAATTGCTTAACTCGCGGTTGCTGTAATCAGGCCCAGAGAGATTAAATAAAATGCCATACACATCGCCAAAGTCGTCCATCACCTGCGGCGCAGTGGTGCCCGGAGGCAAGTTGCCCGCCGTGTCGTTGACCTTACGACGCACTTCATCCCAGACCTGTGGCAGGGTGGTTTTGTCGTAGCTTTCTTTAATCTCGATTTGGATTTGTGACAGGCCCGCACTGTTAATCGAGGTCACATGCTTAATGGCATCGAGTTGCTGGAGGGCATCTTCGAGCGGCAGTGTGACTTCTTCTTCAACTTGTTCAGGTGATGCGCCGGGGTAAGCCGTGATCACTAAAGCTTCTTTAATGGTAAATTCGGGGAATTCTAATTGCCCCAAACCGGTAAAACTCACGCCGCCACCCACGAGTAGCAGCAACACAAACATCCAACTGATGACTTTGTGGCGTATCGAATACTCTGCAATGTTCATCAATTACACTCCACGCTGCCAGCGTAGTGGTTTGACTTTCATGCCTGCGGATAATTGAGACACCCCAGCGCTGACGATAAGATCGCCCTTGTTGATACCCGTTAAAATCTCAACACCTTGGTTACTTACGCGTCCTAGCGTCACCATAGTGGGTTTGACTTCACCCGATTGGGTTTGATAAACCCATACTTGCACTTGGCCATCTTGATCGCGTTTATCGATGGCAGTCACGGGCACTATGCTGGATGCAAGGGCGCTTGGATCTTTAACTAAGGCTAAGGTTAACTCGGCGCTCATCCCCGGAAGTAATTGAATATCTTGAGGTTGAGGCAATGAAAACACTACTTCATAGGCTTGAGTACCTGGGGTGACTTGGGTGGAGTATTCTTTAAATTTTGCGTCGAAACTCTGCTCGGGAAAGGCGCTAAAACGCACTTTAGCTGCAAAGTGAGCTTGATCGGTATATTGCTTCAGCCCCGCTGCCATCGCCTCGGGCACTTGAATGCTCACATCGAGCAAGTTGTTGTTTTGCAGTGTTAACACCCCTTGATTAGCCTGCACTATTTGGTGGTTATCCACTAAACGTTTAGCAATCGTGCCGCTAAAGGGCGCGGTTAAGCGGGTGTAACTCAGTTGATCGCGCGCTGCTGCAAGGGCAGCTTTCGCTGATTTGAGCTGCGCTTGCGTGCTATCAAACTCAGATTGTGAAATCAGTTTACGATTGAGCAGCTCGACCTTACGTTTAAAGTCGGCGGCTAACAGTTCGTGTTCGGCCTCTCGGGTCATTAAGTTATTTTTGGCATCCCTGTCGTCAAGCTGGGCGAGCAGGCTACCTTGAGCGACTCTTTGGCCCTCGACTAATGTCAGTTCGGTTAATTGCCCTGAAATACGGAACGACAATTCGGCGCGGCTATTGGCGGCAACGCGGGCTGGAAAGGTTCTAAAATCTCCAGCTTCTACGTTAAGCACTTCAAACAGTTTAACCGGACGTACAGTGTCCACTTGTACTGAACTTTCCGCAGGCGAACAACCACTGAGCAGGGCTGGAAGCAGCATTGCCAGTGGCAAGAGTCGATATGATTTCATGGTGGCGATTTCCTAGTTAACAAGTTGTCAGCATTTCTGGGCGCGAAGATACCAGCTAAAGTAGTTGCAATAAACGGGATACTTTGGGATTATCAGTCCCACATAATGAGATTGAACTTAAGGTCAAAATGAAGACAGAGGACTTAGCGTTATTCCACCGAATTGCTGAAACCGGTAGTTTGATTGAAGCGGCTGATTTACTTAACTTGCCAAAATCGACTGTCAGTCGGCGTTTGCAAGCCTTGGAAGATGAGCTGAATATTAAATTGTTCCACCGCCAGAGCCGCTCCATGACGCTCACGTCTGCAGGTAGCCATTTTTACCAGCGCTCGCAAAACATTCTGGCCCAGCTCGATGAAACCCTATTTGAAATGACCAATGATGATGCTGAGATCAGCGGGCATCTGCGCATTCAAATGTTCCCGATCCACAGCATGAAAATCTTGATGCAAGCCATTTTCCGCTTTATGGATATGCACCCTAAACTCACCTTAGAAGTCATCAGCAGCTCAGAATCCGTTGATATGGTGAAACATAATCTCGATGTGGCCTTTGTGGTTGAGCCTGCGTTGGATACCTTAGATTTAGTAGTGCGGCCAATTTTTACCACTGACTTACGTTTTTACGCCAGTCCGCAATATTTAGCAGTACACGGCACACCTAAAACACCGAAAGAGATTGAAGCGCATAATGTGTCTATGTTCCGGTTATCGAACGGCAAAATTTTTAATGAGTTATTTATCGGTTCAGAGCAAGAGGTGAGAGTCAGAGGCAATTTCTGCTCTAACAGTATTGAAGTGGCGGTTGAGTTTGGATTGCAAGGACGCGGTATAGTGTATGCGCCTGCTGAGGTCGTGGATGAATATGTGCAAACCGGTGAGTTGGTGACTCTGTTACCTGAAATCCAGCCCCACCAAGGCGAGTGCTTCTTAGCTTATCCATCAAGACGTTATGTGAGTTTAGCTAGCCGACGCTTTATCGACTACATAATGCAAGAGTTAGTGCCAAATGGCGTGCCGACTAACATGAGCGAGCAAGGTACACGTCGCTCCTGCAAAGCCTCTTCAGAAGCGTTTTCAGATGATGTTTTGCCACTTTCTAGGCAAAAAATCGAACTCGTTTCCCTTTAGCTCATGGCGTTGGCGGTCGTGACTTTTGTCGGTTCACAGATCCGCTGCGCCAGCCAGTAACAGGCAATCCCCATCAAAATATTGGTCACAGGTAGCGCGAGCAGCAGACCTTTAACGTCACCTATGTACGATCCCAAGGCCGCCAACGGCAGCATAAGTAGCACTAAGCGGCACAGGTTGATCACCAGTGAACTCATAGGTCTGTGGTAAGCATTGAGCGACGTTGCGACAATAATCACTATGCCCAAAGGGCCGTAGGCGCAGGGCAGCACTAAGATATAAAAACTCAACCACTCGATCACTAGCGGATCGGTACTGAATAAGTGCGCGATAGGCTCAGCTAAAAAGATCAGCGGGATATAGAGTAAGGTTTGGAAAACAAAAATAAATTTTATCGATAATAGCAGGGCTTCTTTCGCTCTTTGTGGCTGTCCTGCCCCTAAGTTTTGCGCGATAAAGGGCATTAGGCTCGACGATAGTGCCATCACGACTATTAACAGCACTGACTCTAAGCGAGTTCCAGCCCCAAAGGCTGCCACTGCGCTGTGGTCGATATGCGCCAACATCGCCATGATAACGGCATTGGCTAATGGATTGATTAAATTCATCAAGGCGGCGGGTTGGGCGATATGGGCTAATTTAGTCCAGTTGGCGCGCATTCTGTCGATGTCAAAGGCCGCCCATTCGAGCATCTTGCGCCTAACAATCAACAAATAGCCCGACAAAGATAAGGCAATCAACCAAGCGAACAGAGTTGCAATTGCGGCGCCTTGGATTTCTAAGCGCGGAAACGGCCCAATACCAAAAATCAACAAAGGATCGAGGATAAGATTGATGATTGCCGCCAGCGCCATGATCATCGCCGGCGAGCGGGTGTCGCCAGTGGAACGTAAACCTTGATTGCCTACCATCAACAATACCAGCAGCGGTGCGCTGACATACCAGTAAATCATATAGTCGTGGATCAGCGGCAAGCTGTCATCGTTTGCCCCAAGTAAGCGAAACAGCGGCGCGATAAAAATGCTACCCAGTGCGGCTAAACTGGCAATCAAACCAAAGGTGAGTAATAAGGCATCATGCAAGAACACTTTGGCCTTGTGGGCATTACCCGAACCGATAAGTCGGCCTAAATTAGTCGAGACACCAGCGCCAATACCAATGGCGATACTCGAGATCACTAAGGTCACTGGAAAGGTAAAACTAATGGCGGCTAAGGCTTCGGTGCCCAATTGGCTGATAAAAAAAGTGTCAGCGAGGCTGAAACCTAGAATGGTCATAATGCCAATTAAGTTGGGGAGGCTCATGTTGAGCAGTACACGACCAATTGGCGCGGTGAGCAGCCCGTGTCTGTCTTTCATGGAAAAATAGTGCCTTGTTAGCGAGCGGAGGCGAGATTCTAGCAGGATTGTGCGGACTTGAAAAAACCGACATCAAAAAATTGAAGTTTTTTTTATAAATGCCCTTGGATCTCGACACTATCAGCCCCATATCTCAGACAGCAAAAGAGCAGACTCAGGTGTCTGTTTTTTTAATCACAAATAGGCTCGATTGTAGGGCATCAAATCATTAGGAGAGTTCATAGATGAATATTCGTCCATTACATGACCGCGTAATCGTTAAGCGTCTAGAAGTTGAATCTACATCAGCGGGTGGCATAGTACTGACCGGTAGCGCCGCTGAAAAATCAACTCGCGGTGAAATCCTTGCTGTGGGCAATGGCCGTATTTTAGAAAATGGCACAGTTAAGCCACTGGATGTCAAAGTGGGTGACGTGGTGATCTTCAACGAAGGTTACGGCGTTAAGAAAGAAAAAATCGACGGTCAAGAAGTCTTGATCCTGTCAGAAGCTGACCTGATGGCAGTAGTGGGTTAATCCTCAGCATCAATTCGACATTCCAATTAATCATTAAAAATTTAAAGGATAATCAAGATGGCAGCTAAAGAAGTTGTATTTGGTAATGACGCTCGCGTAAGAATGCTGGCTGGCGTAAATATTCTAGCGAACGCAGTAAAAGTGACCTTAGGCCCTAAAGGCCGTAACGTGGTATTAGACAAGAGCTTTGGCTCACCACTGATCACTAAAGACGGTGTGTCTGTTGCCAAAGAAATCGAGTTAGAAGACAAATTCGAAAACATGGGCGCGCAAATGGTGAAAGAAGTTGCTTCTAAAGCCAACGACGCCGCCGGTGATGGTACTACTACTGCAACTGTACTGGCTCAAGCCATTGTTGTTGAAGGCTTAAAAGCCGTTGCAGCCGGTATGAACCCAATGGATCTGAAGCGCGGTATCGACAAAGCTGTTATCGCTGCAGTTGCTGAATTAAAAGCCTTATCACAACCTTGTGCAGATTCAAAAGCGATTGCACAAGTTGCGACTATCTCTGCAAACTCTGACGAATCTATCGGCGAAATCATCGCAACTGCGATGGAAAAAGTCGGCAAAGAAGGCGTGATCACAGTTGAAGAAGGCCAAGCGTTAGAAAACGAATTGGACGTAGTAGAAGGTATGCAGTTTGACCGTGGCTACCTATCTCCATACTTCATCAACAAGCCAGAAACTGGCAGCGTTGAATTAGATCACCCATTCGTACTGTTAGTAGACAAGAAAATCTCTAACATTCGCGAACTGTTACCTATCCTTGAAGGTCTGGCAAAAACCGGTAAGCCATTGCTTATCGTTGCTGAAGACGTTGAAGGCGAAGCATTAGCAACGCTAGTTGTTAACAATATGCGCGGTATCGTGAAAGTGGCTGCGGTTAAAGCACCTGGCTTTGGCGATCGTCGTAAGGCAATGCTGCAAGACGTAGCAATCCTGACTGGCGGTACTGTTATTGCTGAAGAAATCGGCCTAGAGCTTGAAAAAGCAACCCTGGAAGATTTAGGTACAGCTAAGCGTGTTGTGATCACTAAAGACAACACCACCATCATCGATGGTAACGGTGAGCAAACACAAATTGCTGCTCGTGTAAGCCAAATCAAACAACAAGTTGAAGAATCAACTTCTGACTACGACAAAGAAAAACTGCAAGAGCGTATGGCTAAACTAGCTGGCGGCGTAGCAGTGATTAAAGTTGGCGCAGCGACTGAAGTTGAAATGAAAGAGAAAAAAGCCCGCGTTGAAGATGCTCTGCATGCAACTCGCGCTGCGGTAGAAGAAGGCGTGGTTCCTGGCGGCGGTGTTGCTCTGGTTCGCGTAGCTTCTAAGATCGCTGAAGTAGAAGTATTAAACGAAGACCAAAAACACGGTGTGGTTATCGCACTGCGTGCAATGGAAGCGCCACTGCGTCAAATCGCCACGAATGCGGGTGAAGAAGCGTCAGTTGTTGCTAACACAGTGAAGAACGGCAGCGGTAACTATGGTTACAACGCCGGCAACGACACTTACGGTGACATGTTAGAAATGGGTATCCTTGACCCAACTAAAGTGACCCGTTGTGCATTGCAATTTGCTGCGTCTATCGCAGGTCTGATGATCACTACAGAAGCTATGGTTGCTGAAATTCCACAAAACTCTGCGCCAGATATGGGCGGTATGGGTGGCATGGGCGGAATGGGCGGCATGATGTAATTTTTGCTGGTCTAAAACGTTGATTACGGCGTTGCTGCTCGCTCACATACACACAACGTATGCTACGCTCACAGCGCCTTGTACTGAACGTTTTATCCTGCGCAAAAATATCTGCGGTCTTTAGCTTAATCGCTTAAACCTAAATTCTTGTAAGAGAAAAATGAAAACCCCGATACTGGTAACAGTATCGGGGTTTTGTTTTTGGTCTGGCAACTTGGGGAAGTATTGGGTGTACTTACCTACACTTTTTGAGATTTAAGCACTGAAATGACTATTAAAGTGTAACATTGTACACTTTCTAATGACTTGTCATTTTCAACAATCCAAAAGTGTAGTTCTGTACACTTTTATATTGAATGGGGCTGGTTTTAGGGCTAAGGTGTATGAAGTTACACTTTTGGAGATGATGATGGCATCACCGCTAAATCAACAATCCCTCGGCTTGTTAATTAAAGAGCGAAGGAAAAGTGCTGCTCTTACTCAAGACGTGGCAGCCATGCTGTGCGGCGTAACCAAAAAAACGCTGATCCGAGTTGAAAAAGGTGAAGATGTTTATATCTCAACCGTATTCAAAATCCTTGATGGTCTGGGGATTGATATCGTTTCGGCTCAAACCAGCGCCACCGAAACTAACGGCTGGTATTAACCTATGAGTACTTCCAAAAAGCTCACGTTAGAGATGCACCTCGGTGATTTAATTATCGGGGAGTTATCCTTTGATGCGACGACCGACACCTTTGCCGTACATTACACCAAGCACTGGCAGCAAAGCGGATTTCCACTATCCCCAACAATTCCCTTAGATGGCACAGGAAGTAGCAGTCAGATATCGATGTTTTTGGTTAACTTATTGCCAGAAAACAAAGGATTAGATTATCTAATTGAATCGCTTGGCGTCTCCAAGGGAAATACCTTTGCCTTGATCCGCGCCATTGGTCTTGATACCGCAGGTGCTGTTGCTTTTGTTCCTAAAGGGACTGTGCTGCCTGAAACACAATTACGGCCAATTAAGGCTGAAGAAGTTATTCAGCGAATTGAAGATCCCACAATGTGGCCGATGGAAATTTGGGACGGCAAACCTCGACTGTCGGTTGCGGGTGTGCAACCTAAATTAAACCTGTTTTATAACGGTGAAGAATTTGCATTTGCCGAAGGCGCACTGTCATCTACCCATATTGTTAAATTCGAAAAATATCGCCATTTAGTGCTCAATGAATTTATGACGATGCGCTTAGCTAAGGCGATTGGAATGAATGTGGCGAATGTTGATATCGTTCATTTTGGCCATTACAAAGTACTCTGTGTCGAACGCTTTGACCGACGTTATATACCAAATGAGCAAAGGGTATTAAGAAGGCATATTGTCGATAGCTGCCAAGCCCTTGGTTTTAGTGTTAGCAAAAAATATGAACGTAATTTTGGTTCAGGGCGTGATGTTAAAGATATTCGTGAAGGGGTAAGTTTTAACAGGCTCTTTAGTCTCGCAGCAAAATGCCGTAATCCAGTGGCCGCTAAGCAGGATATGTTGCAGTGGGCGCTATTCAATTTACTGACCGGCAATGCCGATGCACACGGTAAAAACTACTCATTTTTTATGACGCCAAGCGGAATGGAGCCAACCCCTTGGTACGATTTGGTCAGCGTGGCTATGTATGAGGATTTTGAACAACAGCTTGCGATGGCAATTGATGACGAATTTGATCCAAATAGCATTTACGCGTATCAATTGGCTGCATTTATTGATGGCTTAGGTTTACCAAGAAATTTATTAATCAGTAACTTAACGACAATAGCGCGAAGAATACCGCAGGCAATAGATGGTGTGATTTCAATGCTCCCGCCCCTTGATGAAGATGAAGCATCATTTGTGGCTCATTACAAAGCGCAGTTGCTGGCGAGATGTGATCGTTACTTTAGTTTTGCCGCCGATGTCAGGGATGTGGAAGTGTTGCTCTAGCTACAGCTACAGCTTATGACCCTGCGGTAATTTCGCAGGGGGGAGTGAAATACTATCCCTTGGCTTTATTTGTTAATCCATAGAGAGTTGGGTATATCCCATAATTCTTGATTGCTTTTAAAGGCAAAATTAAAGTCGTGGGGCTTCACCCCACACTTGATCTAGGAGGACTGCTCATCCTATCCTCCTTGCTATTGTTTTCACAAGCAGCCAAGACGTCCCTAGCGAAGTTACATGCATTGACTCTCTATTTATAAAGCAGGGCTTCGTGCTTATTCGAAAATCGCTAACGCTTCCGATGGGGCGTCCCTTCCCCCCGAAAGCTACGCAGACGTCCTGTCTGCGCCACACGCCATTCTTTCAATAAAGAGTCTTCAACGCCACGCGGCAACTTCGCAGGGGAGGGTGAACTTCTGTAGTCTCGGTGTCTGTTGTTAGATACAAAAGAGTTATGCCTGCCCCATCTTTGGCCGCTACAACTTTTATAAAATTTAACAATGTGTGGCTCGTTAAATTACTGAGGGGAGGGGGAACTTCTATGATTCTGGTATCGGCTGTTAATCCCAAAAGAGTTATGCCTGTCTCATCTTTGCAGTAGGAAAGCGTACCCGTTAACGGGTACGCACTTATATTAAGCTAAACCACAGAATACGGCTAAATCTTCACCTTTTTTGGTCATTCTTAATTCGTCATTACCCGTCATAGTTATATAGTTTTGTTCAACTAATTTACGAATGGCGATATTTATAGATAATTGATTATTCTCACTGCTCACGTACTCTTTTAAACGTTCACTTCTTAGTGAACCGTTTGAAACTAATGCCATAAAAATATCACTCTGAAGTTTATTTGGTAAATGGAAATCTAAACTTTTTGTTTGTTTTTCATCTGACTTTTCACCAGATAAACGTAGTAATGAGATTTCGCTATCATTGAAAACTTTTAATTTACTATTTAAATCTGCGTTTTCACGCTTCATTTCATTACATACTTCAGTTATTTCACTCAGTTCTTTAGTGCTAGTAGAGTGTTTTTCGTTCAACTCATTTAGTTTTCCAGTTAATTCGTGATTCTTTTCTTTTAAAACAGTTGCATGTGCAGTTAATGATTCATTTTGAATTTTACTATCTTCGATCATTTTATCTTTAATACTAATTAAATCGAGAAAGTGCTTCTCTTGTTCAAAAGATACTCTTTTAATCTTTGCGGACTCATCCACACTAAGTAATAACGTCTTTTCAATTTCATTTCTGGCATCTCTTAATTTATTTTGACTTTTCAACCAGTATTTATACATAAACTCAGATGGTATAGGGTACAAAATAATAAATGCTACAGCAGAGATTAAAGGAAAAGCCAGTCCATTTGATAACAAATAACCTAACGGATCCCAACCCGATATTTTAATAACAGAATTACTCGTAATTATGTCTAATTCACTGTATTTGTCATATGGCTTCATAGAAGAAAATAGGACAATTAAAAATTTATAGTTCCATAAACACCAAGATATTATAAAGCCACTAGATAGTGGACTAGAAATTCTGTCATACAAAGTTGCTTTTATTGAATTTGAAAATTGTTCAATCATT